>NZ_JBEYZF010000021.1:0-141425 GCF_040645915.1 Nonomuraea sp. NPDC046570
CCTTTGGCCCAGCGCACCGGGGTGAGCACCAGCGCGGTGACGATGTCCTGCAGCAGTTCCCGCTTGCGCGAGTGTGCTGGGTCGTCATCCTCCCACGCGTCGGCCAGCACATCGGCCTGGTGCTGGGGCAGGCGGGCCCGCCGATCGTGGCGGGCCGGATCGAGCACGGGGTCGAGGAACAACTGGACAGCCATTAGCGGTACGGGCTGTTCGAGCAGGTCAGGGCGGTGCACGACCAACAGTGTCGAGTCAGCTTTTCGGCCCGAACATGGCAGGACAGTCCGGCGCGATACCACGATCTTTAGTGTTTCCGCAGGTCGCGGCGACCATCCACACCATGATCCATCTCACCGCCAATGGCTGTCCCCGCGTTCCTCGACCCCGGATCTCCCTCGCCGCCGTCAACCCGCCATCCATGCCCAGAGGGAGAGCCGTGAGCCAGCCGACGAGAGCTCCCAGGGCTCCGACGATCAGCACGTCCCTGAGGACGGGGAGGAGCTCGGTGAGCCTGCCGCGGAAGTGGAAGTCGACGTGGCCCGGTGACTCGGTGAACCAGGGCCCGATCAAGACCATGATCATGAGCGCGGACGGCAGGCCGGCCGATACGCCTGCCACGGGTTGCCCTGTCACCAGGGCGACCCCGATCCCGATCCCGATCGCGGTGGCGACCCCCATGCGGACCGAGATGCTGGACATGTAGCCGGCCAGATACCACCACGCCACGTCATGCGCCTGGCTGAGTGAGAGCTGCCGGGACAGGTATGTGAGCCAGCGGTCGACCGGCTCGGCGGGGCCCAGGTGTGCTGTGGCCGGAAGGGCTGGGCCGGGCCGTCGGCGGGGGGACGCGCGTTCACCAGCGCGGGGATGAGCTGGTCGCACAGATGGTCGTGCAGCTCGGCCGCGCTGCCGCGCCCGAGTTCCAGCAGCGGTGCCGGATCCACTCGCGGCGCGAGGCGCAGAGCGCATGCCGGGCCCGGCATGCATGGTCGGGATGAGCGGGTGGGACCCGGGCGCGGCGCATCCGGACCGGGGCGCGGTCACCTGCCGACGCTGCCTGAAGCTGACCCAAGGCCCCCAGGAGGTCGGCAGCGAACAGCTGGAGCTGTTCACCGCAGCCGCACCCGAGCCAGAAGGGGCCTGACCCCGGCCACCGGATCGTTTCGGGGAGCGTTCTACCTGCACAAACGCGGCGAACTCGCTGCCACAGCCGAGTTCGCGGCAGGCGGT
Source organism: Nonomuraea sp. NPDC046570 (assembly GCF_040645915.1). Classification (NCBI taxonomy): domain Bacteria; kingdom Bacillati; phylum Actinomycetota; class Actinomycetes; order Streptosporangiales; family Streptosporangiaceae; genus Nonomuraea; species Nonomuraea sp. NPDC046570. Next base: position 1,228 of record NZ_JBEYZF010000021.1, read on the forward strand.
GACCTCCTCAGCCCAGTTCCGAGGCTGCGCCGGAGGTCGCCGTTGAGGTGCTGGAGGGAGGCTCTTCGGGGCTCACGCGCTCGGGCGTACGCTTCGTTCGGCGATGCGGATCAGGGGGCGCTCCGGCGCCAGGCGGCTGATGACGCGTGACACCAGGGCATTGCCGGCGCCGTCGACGACGGTCGCCTTGCGTCCGCCGAGCGCCGCGAGTGCTGTGGCGACGACCTGCTGCGGTGTGCGCCGGGTGCCGACCGACGCGTTGTCACCGGCCACGTCGAAGAACGGGGTGTCGGTGGCGCCCGGGCAGATCCCGAGGACGGTCACACCGGTGCCGCGGGTCTCGCCCCAGAGGGAACGCGTGAAGGACAGGACGAATGCCTTCGTCGCGGAGTACACCGCCATGTGTGGCACCGCCTGGAATCCGGCCGTGCTGGCGACGTTGATGATGGTGCCGCGCCCGCGCTCGACCATGCCGGGCAGGAGCCGGGTGGTGTTGCCGACGAGCGTGCCGACGTTCAGCTGCACCTGGGAGGCCATGTGGTCGGGGTCGGCCTCAGCGAGGTCGCCGTGGGAAGCGAAGCCGGCGTTGTTGACGAGGATGTCCACGGCGACGCCCTGCTCGTCGAGCGTGCGCGCGAGGGTCTCGGAGGAGTCGGGGCGGGAGAGGTCGAGGGTGATCGGCGTGACGGTCACGCCGTGCTTGGTCCGCAGGGTCGAGGCGAGCTCCTCCAGCTTGTCTTTCGAACGGGCGACGAGGACCAGGTCCACACCGCGGGCGGCCAGTTGCTGGGCGAACTCGGCGCCGATCCCTGACGAAGCGCCGGTGACGACGGCCAGCTGGGAGGTGAGGGTGTCCGAGTAGTTCATGTCTGTCTCCATACCGACTCAAAGGTTTTTTTCTTCGTGATGAGGAGGCCGAGGTGGCCGACGTGCGTGGTGTCCGGCCTGCCCGGCGTTCAGTGAGCTTCGATGGCCGCCTCGATGACTTCGGTGAGAACGGCCGCTGCACGGTGCAGCTCTTCGGGGGTGGCGCGTCCAGTGGCCTCGAGGACGCCCTTCAAGCCGTCGAACGCGCCCACAAACACGGTCGCCAGCGTGTGGGCGTCGGCCGAAAGATGGAGGTCGCCCGCGTGGGCGCCTGCGAGGAGGAGTTCTTCGACCAGGCCGACCCACTCCGCGAGAACGGACGCCTCGGCATGGTCCTGCGGCGACTCGGTGGTGAGCTCGCGGTCGAGCCGTACGACGGACCATCCCGCGGGTTCGGCGATGACGAGGTCCACGAGGATGGGGACGAGTCCGCGTACCTGTGCGGCCGGCCCTCCGAGCCCTTCGAGCTGCCTGCGCACATGGGCAAGCGTCCCCTGCTTCTGATCGTCGACGACCGCATGGGCCAGGGCGGCCTTGCTCTTGAAGTGGAAGTACACGGCGCCCTTGGTGAGGCCGGTCTCGCTCACCACGTCGTCCATCCGGGCCAGGGCGTACCCCTTGGCGTCGAAGACACGGGCGGCGGCGCGCAGAATGTCCCGGCGCGTCGCCGCGCCCTTCGGTGTCAGTTGGTCCACTGGCCTTCCCATGCCCCAATAATAAATACCTTCGAGTCGGTTTTTCAAGTTGATCAGGAGCCGCATTGCCCGGAGGGCCGTAGATTGTCGCAGGCAATGACCGGATCGCGCGGAGCTCGCTCACGACGAGTTCGGTGGTGAAGGCTCGCCTCCCCGGACGGCGGCGCGCTGCTCCGCGCCATCGCCGGCGAGCTGGACGGTCACCAAGGCTCGGAGGCGACGCACACCCCGATCACGATGATCCACGCCACCGTCCACCCCGGCGCCGAGGTGACCCTGCCCTGGCGCGAGGTAGCAAACAGCTCCTCGACCACCTCGCGACCACGCATCCGACCGTGACCAAGGTCTGGGCCGACGGCAGATAGCAGACCACCGTCATCAACCACGGAGCCCGCCTGGGCCTCGACGTCGTCGAAGTGGTGAAGCGTCACTCCGCCACCGGCTTCCGACCGCTGCCGAAACGCTGGGCGATCGAGCGAACCTTTGGCTGGCTGATGCTTCTACTGCTGCCCGGGCATCGAAGGAGCTCACGAGAAGGGCGGAGTCGAAGGGATGATCGGCTACTTCCGCCGCAACCACTTCACTCCGGCCTGTTGATGTTCCCCGTGTTAGGTGGAGTCGGGTTGCTGGACTCTTATGCCGGTTGGCGGGTTGGGTAGAGCATCTCGTATTCGATGGGAGTGCGCATCCCGAGGGCGCTGTGGCGGCGTTGCCGATTGTGGAAGATTTCGAGGTAGTCGAAGATCGCGTTGGCGAGTTCGGGGTCGAGGAACAACTGGACAGCCATTAGCGGTACGGGCTGTTCGAGCAGGTCAGGGCGGTGCACGACCAACAGTGTCGAGTCAGCTTTTCGGCCCGAACATGGCAGGACAGTCCGGCGCGATACCACGATCTTTAGTGTTTCCGCAGGTCGCGGCGACCATCCACACCATGATCCATCTCACCGCCAATGGCTGTCCCCGCGTTCCTCGACCCCGTGCATGGCCTGGGGGCCCTTGAACGGGCGGAGCTGCGCCGCCTGCACGCTCTGGCGGCGAAAGCACCGCGATAACGAAGGACCCTGCGCTGGCTGCGGCGAGACGGCTCTGCTCCGAGGCGGCCACTGCCGGTTGTGCTGGAACCAAGCCCGCGCCGAGGCCCGCGCGACGGGCCGGCTGCACGGCCGCGTGGTCGCCTCCCGCTTCCTGGACCGGGTCGGTGCCTTCCATCAGCTGTTCTTCGCCGGGATGCACAATCAGCGGGGCGCGGCCACGACTCCGCCCCGCACGCACGACCGGCGCAGAGCACCCCAGAAACCACCGCCGCCTCCGGCCCACCGACCACCGATCGGCTGGATCCAGCCGAAGCTGTTCGACGCGCCCCGGGCCTTCACCCGGTTCGACGAAGCGGTCGACGCCGACCTTGGGAACCCCTGGCTGGCCTGGGGACTCTATCTCGCCCACCAGATCGGCGAAGCCCATGGCTGGCGACGCGGCACCCATGACGATGTCCGGCGCGCCCTTCCACGAGTGCGGATGGAACGGCAGGCCGCGCTCGTTCAGCCATAACCACAACGGCTCCAGCCCGTGCGGGCCTTCGCCGAACAACAGCGCCCGCTCCGTGACGGACAGCATGCTCAGCAGGTCTTGGCCGACGACACCATCCCGGTCCACCCAATGGACTACTGGATTCAGACCGCGGGTGACCTCGGTAACGATGCGCATCTCGGGCAGTTGCTCATAGGCACCTCGTCGCTGAGCCTGCCGCACCGCCCAGGCCCGCGAGGACTCCACGTAGGCCTCGACATCCCCGATCGCCTCCGAGGCGACGTAGAACGTTCGATCCTTCTTCGATCGCGTCACCACGGCCGCGACCTTGCCGCGGTAGTACCGGCCACCATCCAGTCGCCGCTGGGGGACCTCGAACGTCAGCAGCGACCCGCCCTCGCTGCGCCTCAGGCCCGAGGACACCAGTAGCCGGACGAAGGTTACGTTCCGGTCCTCCAGGCGGCCCACCCAGCCCGGCTCGACCACCCCCTCCTTCGCGTGGCCCCGCAACCCGACGTCGACCCACCGCCGCCAGGTCCGTGGGGTCAGCCAATGCACGTTGCTCGACCGGGCGTCCTTCGCTCGGGCCTGCGCGACCGTCAGCATCTCGCCGTACCGGCCCGTCACCTGCTTCGTGGCCACCGGGTTCTGCTTCATGAGCCCGGCTTTGACGGCCCACCGGTAGAGGCTCATGAAGGCCGCCAGCTCCCGGTCCCACTTCGACCCGCCGATCCTTCTCGGGTTCGACCCCTCGAAGCGCCGCCAGTGCTCGAAGTCCTCCAGATCCCGTTCTCTCGCCTCGGTCCACCCGCGACCACGGCTCCACAGGAAGTTCAGCAACAGGCAGATGTCCGTCGCATAGTTGCGTCGCGTCTCCCGCGTGCAGGATCGGAAGCCCTTCGACCGTCCGTACGTGGACAAGCCTGGATCCACCCGATAGTCGGGGGACAAGAAGATCGGATCCCCGGTCCGCACACCCACCTCACGCTCCCGAGCGGTCAGGTCCTCCCACCCCTCCAGAACCGACCGCCGAACACCGCCACGTGCCGCATCTCGGGGTACCCAAAACACCCGCCAAGCCGTCACATCAGCCACCCTAGTGAGCAGGAACAACACGCCTATTCAATAGGGAAGTGCGGATCCGCGGCGTTGAGCAAGCCGGGGCCCTGGTCGGCGAATCGGGGCGCCGCCGTTGCACCCGTACTCCGTCCCGCCCACGACAACAGTCCGGGCGTCACCCCGCGCCTTGCCTCATCCGGACAGGCGGCGAGCACGAGGCCCCTTCCGCGCGATGCCGGCCCGTGAAGTGGATCTGGTCTCCGCGTCCGGGCCTGGTTTAGGGTCGCGTTCGTGATGATCAGGAACTCGCATTGCTCCTCCTGTGGCAGGGCCTTCACCTCTGACCAGTCGTGGCCGCGTACCTGCTCCGGCTGCGGAAACACCAGCTACCTGAACCCGCTGCCGGTCGCGGTGATGGTGCTGCCGGTGGACGACGGCCTGCTGGTGGTGCGCCGCGCCGTCGAACCGCGGCGTGGCGGGCTCGCCTTGCCCGGCGGCTTCATCGACATGGGCGAGTCCTGGCAGCAGGCGGCCGTCCGGGAGCTTCGCGAGGAGACGGGCGTCGCCGTCGGGGCGGCGGATGTACGGCTCTTCGACGTGCTCAGCGCCCCTGACGGCACTGTGCTGATCTTCGCCTTGGGCCCGCGGACCGCCTCGGCTCTCCTGCCGCCCATGACGCCCACGGCCGAGACGACGGAGTGGCTGCTGATCGACGGGCCGCAGGAGCTGGCGTTCCCGCTGCACACGCAGGTCGTGGCCGAGTACTTCGGCTCGAATTGAGCACAGGCGAACTCAGCCAGCCGTAGTCCTCGCGCCCGGCCCGCATCCCGCTACCGAGCTTCCTGTTCGCGCGAGAGCAGTACGGGCGCGAGGTCGGGGCGCTTGGCGCTGCGGCCGTCGCCGGAGGATCTGCCCCGCATGCGGCGGTAGATCCACGGGCCGGCGAAGCCGGCGACCCAGCGGACCTCCGTCCCCGCGGTGCGCAGGCGGCCGCGCGGGGCGACCGGCACGAGCGGGACCGACCAGGTGTCGTCGCTGCCCGGCAGTCCGAGGGCGTGCGCGAAGGCCGCGGCTATCCGGGCGTGGCCCAGCGGGCTGGCGTGCAGGCGGTCGACGCTCCACATCCTGGCGTCGGTGGCGAAGGCCAGCGGGAAGGTGTCGATCACGGTGACGCCGTGGCGGGCCGCGGCCTCGCGGATCCGCTCGTTCAGGGCGAGCACGCGCGGGAGCAGCGGACGGGCCAGGGGCGCGATCTTCCCGATGTCGGGAAAGGTCACCGTGAGGACGTGCGCGCCCGACGCGGTGAGCGCGGCGAACATCTCCTCCAGGCTCGCGGCGACCGCGGCGGCGTCGAAGCCGGGCCTGATCAGGTCGTTCATCCCGGCTATCACCGTGGCCAGGTCGGGCCGCAGCCGTAGCGCCGGGGCGAGCTGCTCGGCGAGCACCTGCGCGGCGAGGCGCCCCCGTACGCTCAGGTTGGCGTACTGGACGTCCGGGGTCGCCGTGGCGAGGTGCTCGGCGAGCCGGTCCGCCAAGCCGCGGTAACCGCGGATCTCGTCGCCGTCGCCGAGTCCCTCCGTCTGGCTGTCGCCGAGCGCGACATACCGGGTGTACGTCCTGGCGTGCGTCATCGCCCCTCCTCGGGGTGGCTCGCGGCGCGGGAGCGGAGCAGGGCGGCGGTGCTCAGGCACCAGTCGCGCATCTCCCGCTCCAGGCGGCATCCGGCCAGGTAGGTCAGGTATGGGCCGATTCGTGCGGAGGAGCGGAGGAACTCCTCCTCGTCGAGGCCGCCCCGCAACCGCCGCATGCCCTGGTCGAACAGCGCCAGCTTGGCGGCGGCCTCGACGGCCCGCTCGTCGAGCTGGGCCAGTACGGGGGCGGGGTCGAGGTGGTCGACGGCCTGAACCTTCACCGCCAGGTCGTCGCGGATGGACAGCGGTTTGGACGCGGCCGCTGCGAAGGCCGCCAGCTCCTCCAGGCCCGCCTCGGCGACCGTGAAGACCCGCTTGTTCGGCCGGTCGAGCTGGATGACCTGCCTCCCGGAGATCATCCCGGCCTTCTCCAGCTTCGCCAGCTCGGTGTAGAGCTGCTGCGGTGAGGCGTACCAGAAGTTGGACACGCCCACGTCGAAGATCTTGGCGAGCTGGTAGCCGGTGTATTCACCGTCGAGCAACGCCGCCAGCACCGCATGCCGTAACGCCATGAGACAGGACTATCTACTCAATTCCATGACTAGTCAAGAAATGGAAGGCGGCTTTGCCGCTTCCGGCGGGCACGGCGGCCGGGCACGCCAAGATCACGCCTAGAATCTGGGGCTGTGAAGGACCAGCCCGAGGGACTCCGCGACGAGCAGGTACGGCAGGCGCTGCTGGCCTGGGACATCGACGCCGCCTCCCTCCTCTACGAACCCGTCGGCTTCGGCGACCACCACTGGAGCGCGAAGGGGGCCGACGGCCGGCGCTGGTTCGTCACTGTCGCCGACCTGCGCCACAAGGCCTACTGCGGTCCCGACCCCTTCGACGGCCTGCGCCGGGCCATGCGCACCGCCCAGAGCCTGCGCGAGGCCGGGCTGCCCTTCGTCGTCGCCCCCGAGGGCGAGGCCCTGCGCAGGCTCGGCGAGTGGTACGCGATCAGCGTCTTCCCCTTCCTCGACGCCGTCTCCGGCGACTTCGACCAGGCCCTCCCAGCCGAGCGGCGCGCCCAGGTCATCGAGTTCCTCGCCGCACTCCACCAGGCCACACCTCCCGCGAGCACCCCGGCCCCCGGCCTCGGCCTGCCCAAACGGGCCGCGCTGGAGGACGCACTGGCCGCGCTCGGCTCTCCCTGGTACGGCGGGCCGTACGCGGAACCGGCGCGTGAGCTCGTCGCCGGCCGGGCCGGGGCGCTGAGAGGGGGGCTGGAGCGGTTCGACGCGCTCGTCGCCGAGCTGGACGGCCGCGAACGGGTCGTCACCCACGGCGAGCCGCACCCCGGCAACCTGCTGTGGTCCGGCGACCAGCCGCTGGTCGTCGACTGGGACACCACCGGCCTCGCCATGCCCGAGCGCGACCTGCGGGGCGCGGGGGCCGACGACGACGATCTGGCCCGCTACACCGACCTGACCGGCCGCGCCCCCGACCGGACCGCCCTGGACTTCTACGGCCTGCGCTGGGACCTCGACGAGATCTCGATCTACGTCGAGCAGTTCCGCTCGCCCCACGCGCAAACCGGCGACACCGAGCTGGCGTGGACCGGTTTCACCGGCAGCCTGGACCATCTGACCGGCTGACGCTCTCCCGGGCAGTCGTCGGGCAGGGGCATGTCGAGGTGGAGCCCTCGACCGACCGACGCGAGATCACACCGCCTGGAAAGGTGGATATCTTCAAGAATGCGATCTATACCGCCCCACCCGGGCCGCCGGGCATGAGCGAGTCAGCCGTCCGGCATCCGTCCGGTCAAGGGCCCGGCATCGCGCTGCAGCGCCGCCTGCGATCGCTTATCGCCGGCGAAGTGGTCAACATCCCCCTCCAGGCGGCCATCTGGTACGGAATAGTCGGGTTTCCCGCCACTTGGGCCAACCTGGTCGGCTTCGCGGTGTTCTCTCTCCTGCTGATCCAAGGTGCGGCGTACTGGGCGGCGAAGCTGGAGCAGTTGCGAAACCGGAGGGCACTCCCCCGCGGAATGAGCGCCTTCGCGGTCGCGCGCGTGGCGAATCTCGCCGTACTCGGCGCGGGATTGCTCGCGACAGGCGCGGCCGTGCTCACCGACCCCGGCAGGGGCTCCCTGCCGGGGCTGGGCTTCGCCCTCTTCGCGGTGCTCGAGCACGTCAACTACTTCCACACCCAGCTCATGCACGACACGGTCGCCGATCTTCGACGGTTCCGCACGGTCGGCTTTCGTCGCTCACAGCTCGCCCGAGATCTGGCCCGTCACAGCAAGAGCTCCCGGGCCTGAGCGCCAGGTGGGGTCCGGGTTCTCACCGGCTCGCCTGGCTGACAGGATGTCGGTTGTGTCCCCTGAGGATCCGGTCCTGCGTCTGGCCCGAGCCACCGTTTTCGCCACGGTGTGCGTCGTGGTCTCCGCGGGTGGACACGCCTTCGCCAGGGGCGGCGCGGTCGCCCGGCGGTGATGCTTCTCGGCGGGCTCGTCTCGTTCGTTCTGGCCTATGTGCTCAGCGGGCGCGGGCCCGAAACAGTGCTCTTCGCGACGGCGGGTACCCAGATCCTGCTGCATGAGGTGTTCGCACAGACCTCTCCCGCCTCGGTGGCCGCCGCTCCGGGGCATGGGCATCCGGCCAGGCCGGGTCGTAGGCGACAACCTCGATGATCATGGACGCCATCCTGCCGTACGAGCCCACAGGCGGCGAGAGGCGAGCTTCTCCCCCGGTTTCATGGGAGGTGCCGAGTTCTGCGGGCACGCCCGCTCACCGCTGACCCGAGATCTGCGCGGGCGCCGTTCCTTTGCCAACAATGGCCCTGGACCATGCGCCCCGACCAGGCGATACCGGCCGACTCCGGGTAGATGTGACGACGAGAGGACATGTCGGGCGGTGCACGGCTCGGTCCTGCTGATGGGCCGCCACAAGGACCTGTCGCGCCCTGAACGACCGATACGCCAAGACAAGGAGCATCACCGTGACGGACCCGGCCCCGGCGCAGCAGGCGAGTGGCGACTTCGCCCTGCCGAAGGACGTCTTGTGAGCAAGGTCGTTTTCATCACCGGTGCCGGCCGGGGCATGGGCACCGACATCGCCCGGGCGGCTCTGGAGGCCGGGCACCAGGTCGTGGCCACCGGCCGGCGCCCCGAGCGCAGCGACCAACTGACGCGGACGTGTAGGCATCCGATCGCACCCGCACACCACCCATGACCCACCACACCACTGGCATGACGAAGGAGACGCGCCGATGGCCTCGTGGACCAGCGATGAACTCACCGAGATCGGACATGCGGAAGAACTGGAGCTCGCCTCACAGCGAGACGACGGAACCCTGCGCGACCCGGTGACCATATGGGTCGTCCGCCACGGCGACGACCTGTACGTCCGCTCCATGAACGGGCGCACCGGCGCCTGGTTCCGCGGTACCCAGACACGACACGAAGGCCGCATCCAGGCCGGCGGCATCGGCAAGGACGTCACCTTCACCGACGCCGACCCCGCCGTCAACGACCAGCTCGACACCGCCTACCGCACCAAGTACCACCGCTACGGCGAGGGCATCGTCGGCGGCGTCGTCAACCCCGGCGCGCGATCCGCGACGATCAGACTCGTACCGCGCCCGTGATCGGCATCACGACACCGGTCTGAGCCGCAAGGGGCGCCGATCTTCTGGATGGCGTCGCTGTCGCTGGTCCAGGCTGATGTCGGAAGGTGGCCGGGCAGCCAGGGTATGGATCAACGGTGGCCGCCGGCATCGACAGCACCGCGATGGCCGACGTACGCCGCTGGCTGGGCAACGGCTGAGCCGACCAGGGGGTGTCGGGGTACCGGATCCACCCGCTGGTCGGCTCATTCTGGGCGAGGATTCAGCCGCTGGTCGGCGCTTCCAGGTCGCGTGCCTGGTGCAGCCAGGTGGTGAACAGGTCGGGGTCGAGGTCGGCCAGGGTGTGGAGTTTCACGCTGGACATCGCTCGCGCGTTGGGTTCGAGGCGGCCGGAGGGGTCGTCGATCTCCTGTCCGCGCCAGAAGCCGAAGGTCACATAAGCGGAGTAGGCCTTGATGTAGCAGACCGGGGAGTTGCCGGGTTTGTCGCCGAGGCTCCACACCGGGTGCCCCTGCCAGACCGCGCCGGCCCCGGGCAGTGCCGTCTCGATGAGCGGCAGGAGCTTGTCGGCGATCTGGCGCTGGGACTCGGGCAGGGAGGCGAGGTAGTCGTGCACGGTGGCGAACTTGGCCATGTCGATGTCCTTAGTCGTAGGGGGGGTCAGGCCGTCTGGTAGGTCAGGTGGACGACCCCGGTCTTGAAGGTCGTCGACTCGACCAGGGTCATCGGCTGCTGCGGGAGGCCGTCCTCGAACAGGCGCTGCCCGGTGCCCACGACCAGGGGGTGGACCAGCAGTGACAGTTCGTCGAGCAGTCCGTTGCCCAGCAGCCAGCGTACGAGGGTGGCGCTGCCGGTGATCGAGATGTTCTTGCCGGGCTGCCGCTTGAGCGCGGTGATCTCCTCGAGCAGGTTGCCGCGGAGCAGGACCGAGTTCTGCCATGCGACGGTGTCCAAGGTCGTCGAGACGACGTACTTGGCCGTGCTGTTGAGCTGGTCGGCGAGCGGCACGTCGCTGCCCTGGTGCGGCCAGTAGGCGGCGAACTCCTCGTAGGTCGCCCGGCCGAACAGCATGGCGTCGGCGGCGTCCGCCTGGGCTCCGACCCACTGGCCCATCTCGTCGTTCATGTACGGGAAGTGCCACTTGTACGGTGCTTCCACCACGCCGTCCAGCGAGATGAAGAATCCGGCGACGATCTTTCTCATGTGACTTCTCCTTAGATGTGATGGTGTTGGCGATGCCCGGGGAGGTTCAGAGTGCGCTGCGGAAGCGGGCGGCGACCGCGGAGATCCAGAGCATCGCGGTGATGGCGCCGACGGCCAGCGTCAGAGACCCGCCCTGGCCGCCGCTCATCGCCCAGCCGTTGCCGATCAGCAGGGCGGTGCCGGCGACGCGGGAGGCGATGGCCAGACCGCGGTTCCCCGCGCGGCTGAAGTGACGGCCCAGCACGTAGCAGGCGGCGATCAGGGCGACGAAGGCGACCGAGCCGGCGACCATGTGGCCGTAGCTGTGCCAGGTGAGCGCCTCAGGCATCCCGTAGGGGGTGCCGGTCGGGAAGCCGTCGGCCGGGTCCATGACGAAGACCCCCGCGGCGATCATGCCGATGCCGTTGACCCGGACCAGCCATGGCACCCACGTACCTCCGACAGTGCCGCGCAGGACTCGGCGAAGACCGGCCGCTCCGACGATGACCAGGACCCCGGCGACCAGGAAGTTGGTGATCTGCAGCCAGCCGAGGGAGCCGTTACTCAGCGCGCTCAGCGGGTGCCTGGTCAGGTCGAAGCCCTCGCGGGCGGCGGCCTGGGCCAGGGAGACGACCACCCAGAGGGGCCCCGCGACGACCGAGCAGGTGAGCAGTGTGCGGGTAGTGGTGGCGGCGGGGATCTGGGTGGCGGTCATGGCGAGGCCCTTCTCGGTTCGTCCTGGTTCTCACTCACACGTCGATTCGGCGATGTGACAGGGAACGCCGCCGTTCCCTGTCACATAGGGTGCTGTGGACACCCGGACGAGAAGGAGAAAGCCCATGCGCTACCTGATGATGTCCAAGACCGCCTCCGAGAGCGCCCCCGACGAGAACCTGTACCTCGAGATGGGCAAGTTCATCGAGGAGCTGACCGCGGCTGGCGTCCTGCTGGCCACCGGTGGCCTCGCGCCGGGCGGTGTCACCGTGACCTCCTCCGGCGAGGAGATCACGGTGACCGACGGGCCGTTCGCCGAGGCCAAGGAGGCCGTGGCCGGCTTCGCACTGGTCGAGGTCCGCTCCAAGGAGGAGGCGATCGAGCTGACCCGCCGCTTCCGCAAGATCGTCGGTGACGGCGAGAGCGTGATCCAGCAGGTCTTCGGCCCCTGAGCGCCGTCACCGTGCCCATGACGGACGCCCACCGCGCCATCGACGCGGTCTGGAAACTCGAGTCGGCCAGGATCATCGCCGGGCTCACCCGGATGGTGCACGACGTCGGCCTCGCCGAGGAACTGGCCCAGGACGCCCTCGTCGCCGCACTCGAACAGTGGCCCGACTCGGGCATCCCGGATAACCCGGGCGCCTGGCTGACGGCCATCGCCAAGCGCCGCGCCATCGATCACCTCCGGCGCTCCCAACGCCTGGAACGCCGGCACGAGCAACTCGCCCACGAGCTGGACCAGGCACAGGACCCCGAGCGCGACGACGTCCTGCGGCTGATGTTCATCTCCTGCCATCCCGTGCTGCCGACCGAGGCGCGGGCCGCGCTCACGCTCCGGCTGCTCGGCGGCCTGACGGCCGCGGAGATCGCACGGGCCTTCCTCGTCAACGAGCCGAGGATCGCCCAGCGCATCGCCGGAGCGAAGCGGACCCTGGCCGAGGAGCGGGTGCCGTTCGAGCTGCCGGACGAGCCGGAACTGGCCGGGCGTCTGTCGTCGGTGCTCGAGGTCATCTACCTGATCTTCAACGAAGGGTACTCGGCGACCTCCGGCGACGATCTGATGCGGCCCGGACTCTGCCTGGAGGCGCTACGCCTGGGCCGGCTGCTGGCCGACCTGGTGCCACAGGAGGCCGAGGTGCACGGCCTGGTCGCACTCATGGAGATCCAGGCGTCCCGCTCGGCCGCGCGGACCGGCCCCTCGGGCGAGCCCGTACAACTGCACGAGCAGAACCGGGGACGCTGGGACCACCTGCTCATCCGCCGCGGTTTCACCGCGATGCTGCGGGCACGGGAAGCCGGCGGCACGCCCGGCCCGTACGTGCTGCAGGCGGCGATCGCCGTGTGCCACGCCCAGGCCCGGACCCCCGAGGACACCGACTGGGCGCAGATCGCCACCCTGTACGAGGCGCTGGCCCGGCTGCTGCCGACGCCGATCGTGCAGCTCAACCGGGCTGTGGCGCTTGGGATGGCGCGCGGGCCGCAGGCGGGACTCGACCTTGTCGACTCCTTGACCTCCGATCCCGCGCTGCAGGACTACCACCTGCTTCCCGGCGTCCGGGGAGACCTCCTGCTCCGGCTGGGACGCCACGAGGAGGCGCGACTGGAGTTCGTCCGGGCCGCCTCCCTCACCAGGAACGCCGCCGAGCGCGCCTTCCTGCACCGCCGCGCCGACCAGATCCCCACCGGCGACACGCCAGGAGACACCCTCGGGCGGGCCGCCCAGGACTTCCTGAGACGCGACGACCTGGACACCGCGACGATCCGCTCCTACGGGCAGACCCTGCGGCGCCTGTGCCTGACCCTGGGCGAACAACTGCCGCTGACCTCCCTGACCGCCGACCAGGTGACGCGGGTGTTCGCGACGACCTGGGGCGAGGCGGCGGCCAGGACGTGGAACCGGCACCGGTCGGCCGTCCGATCGTTCGGCGCCTGGGCGTCCCTGGACCACCTCACGGCGGGCCTCGACCGGCGCGCCGAGACCCGTCCCCGGACGGCCTCGATCACCCCGCCACAGCTCGAGGCGCTCTGGAGCCGCCCCGACCTGCCGATGCGTGAACGAACCCTGTGGCGGCTCCTGCACGAGTCCGAGGCCACAGTGGCCGCCGTCCTGTCACTGAACGTCGAGAACCTGGACCTGGAGGACCGGCGGGCGCGTACGGGCGACGCCTGGGTGAGCTGGCGTTCGGAGACCGCCCGGCTCCTCCCTCACCTGGTGGCCGACCGGACCCGGGGCCCTTTGTTCCTCGCCGACCGGCGGCCCGGGCCGTCCCGGACCCCGGCCGCCGCCGACCTGTGCCCAGAGACCGGCCGCCGCCGCCTGTCCTACGAACGGGCCGAATACCTCTTCAAACAGGCCACCAAACCCCTGGACCCGACGGGCAACGGCTATACCCTCCGGCAACTCAAGCACGCGCGGTGAGATCGGACCGGCTGAAGGTGCCGGTGCGGCGTTGCGGGCTTCCGGCTCGTGTCCGCGCTATCGAAGATCCTCACCGATGTCATCGCCGAAGGCTGCAGCGAGCGCCTTCGCGATCAGGCCGGGCAGTTCGGTCCGTCCGTCGTCCTCGGCCCAGCGCACCAATGCCGTGTGCAGGGCGGCCAGGCAGGCACTGGCCGCCACTTGGGCGCGGAACGCCGAGTCGGGATCGGCGGCATCGTCCCCGAGGGCGTCGACGATCGCCTGCTGAAGGGCGTAGTGGTTGTCCAGGTGTTTGGCCCTCAAGGCCGGCGTCGAGATCATGAGCCGGAGGCGGGCCAGTAGGAACTGCTTGCCCGCCGTCAGGTCGTCTCCACCGGTCAACGTCGCGGCCGAGTCGATGAGCGCGCCGCCGATGCGGCGGACCAGGGGCTGCGCGGCGGACGACGCGACGATCCGCTCGGCGACGAGCCGACCGTGCTGGTCGACGAGCACCAGGTCCTCCTTCGTGGGGAAGTGCCGGTACACGGTCATGGGCGACACCCCCGCGGCTTCGGCGACATCGGTCACGGTCGTGGCGTCGTATCCGCGCTCGGTGAACAGCCGTACCGCGTGCGTCTGAATCATGCGCTGCGTCTCGGCTCGCCGCTGCGCTCGCAATGTTGAGTGCTGGTCGGGCATGTGATAGACACTACCGCAGTGATAGTTACTACCAAATCGGTAGCAACTAACAAGTAGGGGTGGTTGGCATGAGTGATCTGACCGGCAGGACCGCTCTCGTGACCGGAGCGTCGCGCGGCATCGGGCAGGCGATCGCGGCCCGGCTGGCAGCGCAGGGGGCAATGGTCATCGTGCACTTCGGCACGGACAAGGACGGTGCGGCGGCGACCGTCAACGCGATCGAACGTACCGGTGGAACCGCGCTCGCCGTCAGGGCGGAGCTGGGCGTGGATGACGACGTCGAGACGCTCTTCGCGGGAGTCGAGGCCGGCCTGGCCGGGCGGCCACTCGACATCCTCGTCAACAACGCGGCGGCTGCGCCCGCCGGCCCGCTCGGAGTCACGACGCGGGCGGAGTTCGACCACCTCTTCGCGGTGAACGTGCGAGCGCCGTACTTCATCATCGAGCGAGCGTTGCCGCTGCTCCGCGACGGTGGCCGCATCATCACGATCTCGTCCGTGGCGACCCGGATGGCCAACCCCGCCCAGACGTCCTTCGCCATGACGAAGGGCGCGGTCGAGACGATGAGCCTGACCTTGGCCAACCAGCTCGGAATCCGAGGGATCACGGTGAACGCGGTCGCTCCCGGCGCCACCCGGACGGCGACCAACGGATCGGCCTTCGAAGCGCCGGGCCTGGCCGAACACATCGCCGGATCGACGGCGCTCGATCGCCTGGGCGGGCCCGACGACGTCGCCGACGTAGTCGCGTTCCTCGCCTCCGACGCCGCGCGCTGGATCACCGGTCAGGTCATCGACGCAAGTGGCGGCCTGTTCCTCGGACCGCGCGCCTGATCGCAGTTTGTCGACGAGAACTCACTACTCGATGGCGCCCAGGTGGTGAGGGTCCTCGATTTGACCGGCCACATGCCGACCGCGGGGGTTCGGGTGGAACGGGCACGGGGAGCACGACTCAGAAAGCCGGCCAGGGTCACCCGAGACACAGCGGTCGGGCCGCCGCTCACCGAAAGCCTCACGGACATGCCGTACATCACCGTAGGGGAAGAGAACTCCGGCGCCATCGACCTCTACTACGAAGACCATGGCCAAGGTAAACCGGTCGTCCTCATCCACGGGTTCCCGCTCAGCGGCCACTCCTGGGAGAGGCAACTGCCCGTCCTGCTGGACGCGGGGCACCGGGTCATCACCTACGACCGCCGAGGCTTCGGCGACTCCAGCCAGCCCACCACCGGCTACACCTACGACACCTTCGCCGCCGACCTCGACGTCCTGATGGAGAATCTCGACCTGTGGGAGAGCACCCTGGTCGGATTCTCCATGGGCACCGGCGAAGTGACACGCTACCTCGCCGCGTACGGCTCCAGCCGGGTGAACAAAGCCAGCCTGATCGCCCCCATCCCCCCCTTCCTCCTCAAGACCGACGACAACCCGGAAGGCGTCGACCAGAGCGTCTTCGACGGCATCATGGCAGCGATCGTCGCCGACCGGCCCGCCTACCTGAAGGCGTTCCTCGACGACTTCTACAACGTCGACAAACTCGGCGGCACCCGCATCAGCGAGCAGGCCTGGCAGCTGAGCTGGAACGTCGCAGCCGCCGCCTCGGCCAAAGGCACCCTCGACTGCGTCCCGGCCTGGCTCACCGACTTCCGCGACGACCTGCCCAAGAACAACGTCCCGACCCTCATCATCCAGGGAGACGAAGACCGCATCCTGCCGATCGACTCCACCGGCAGACGCCTGCCCGCACTCATCGCGAACTCCCGCCTCATCGAGATCCCCGGCGGACCGCACAACATCGGCTGGACCCACCCGGCCGAAGTCAACCAGGCCCTGATCGACTTCCTCGCCGAGAAGTGAGCCAAGCCCCCATTCCGGCAGGTCGTACTGTGGGACAAGTGAACCCTGATGAAACGATCCCCTTCGCCCAGTGGCGTACAACAGCCGACGACCCTGTCTTCAGCGAATGGCTGCGCTCATCCAGCGAGCCCGACTGGACCGCCGTCGTCACCCACCCCTTCGCCACCGCGATCTGCCACGGTGAAGCCGACATGCGGCGCTACCTCGCACAGGACTTCCAGTTCGTCGACACCTTCACCGCGCTCCTCGGCGCCGCCGTCGCCTGCGCCGACTCCTTCGAGGCCCGCGTCCCCATCGCCCGCTTCCTTGGCCTCACCGTGACCGACACCGAACGCGGCTACTTCCACCGCGCCCTGGCCGCCCTCGGCGAAGACCTGGTGCCCAAGACACTCGAACCGGTCACCGTGGACTTCCGCGCGCTCATGGACGAGGCACGCACCGGCCGGCGATACCCCCTGATCATCGCCGTCCTGTGCGTCGCCGAATGGTCCTACCTCGGCTGGGCCAGCCGGGCCGAAGAACCACTCCCGGCCGACTTCGTCCACCGCGAGTGGATCGACCTGCACGACGGCCCGGACTTCCGCTCCTGGGTGAACTTCCTGCGCGGCGAGCTGGACCGCCTCGGCCCCGACCTGCCCGACCAGGAACAGCAGCAGGTCCTCGACATCTTCCAGCGCACCACCCACCTGGAACGCCGCTTCTTCGACATGGCCGCCGACTAGAAGAACCAGCCCGGTGCCGCCGCTGTCATCCGTTGGTGCGGAGACTGTCAGCCCCCCAGACCACGCTGCCGCACATGGAAAGCACAGACGCGGTCTCGCTGGAAGCCGTACGCAAGACCTACGGCAAGGACGGCGCGGCAGTGGAGGCACTGGCCGGCGTCACCATCGGCTTCCGTAGGGGAACCATGACCGCGATCATGGGCCCCTCCGGGTCAGGAAAGAGCACCTTCCTGCACTGCGCGGCCGGCCTCGACCGGCCCACCTCCGGATCGGTCACCCTGGACGGCCGCGAGATCACCGCGATGAAGGAGAAAGCACTCACCCGACTACGCCGGCAACGCATCGGCTTCGTCTTCCAAGGCTTCAACCTCCTGCCCACCCTCACCGTCCAGCAGAACATCACCCTGCCCCTGCGACTGGCCGGCCGCCGAGCCGACCACACCCTGGTCACCCAGGTGATCGCCCGAGTCGGCCTCACCACCCGCACCCACCACCTGCCTGGCGAACTGTCCGGCGGACAACAACAACGCGTGGCCATCGCCAGAGCACTCATCACCCAACCCGCGGTGACCTTCGCCGACGAACCCACCGGCGCCCTCGACACCCGCACCGCACTCGAAGTACTGGCCCTGATGCGGGAGATGGTCCGAGACGCCGGACAGACCATCGTCATGGTCACCCACGACCCGGTGGCCGCCTCCCACGCCGACCGCGTCGTCTTCCTCGCCGACGGCAAACTCGTCGACCAACTCGACCAGCCCGGCGCCGACGCGATCGCCAAGCGCATGACGCACCTGGGCGCCTGGGGGCGATCCTGATGTGGCGACTGGCCATGAGCACACTCCGGCTCCGCCTGACGGCCTTCACCGCCGCCTTCCTCGCCATGCTGGTCGGAACCTCGATCGTCGCCGCCTGCGGCGGCCTCATGGAGACCGGCATCCGGCTCGCCGTACCACCACAGCGGCTGGCCGCCGCACCCATCCTGGTCACCGGCGACCAGATCTACGAACTACCCAAGGCGAACCCGGCCGACGACGAAGAAGACACCGAGTCAGCCGTCCTGCCCGAACTCGTCCGCCTCGGAACCGACACCCTCCCCCAGGTCACCGCCATACCCGGAGTACGGCAAGCGACCACAGACCGCCGAAGCGGCGCCATCATGGTGCACCCCGACCCGGACACCGACATCACCACCCTCGCCGACCTGATCGAGAACACCGTCCCCGGCACCGTCACGCTGACCGGCGACGAGCGCG
Organism: Nonomuraea sp. NPDC046570; assembly: GCF_040645915.1. Lineage (NCBI taxonomy): Bacteria > Bacillati > Actinomycetota > Actinomycetes > Streptosporangiales > Streptosporangiaceae > Nonomuraea > Nonomuraea sp. NPDC046570. The sequence continues at coordinate 19,445 of NZ_JBEYZF010000021.1, forward strand.
GCCTCGCCGAACACCCGCAAGCCCGGTCAGGCCGCGAGAACCTCATCGTCATCGCCGCGGTCTTCGGCGGAACCGCCGTCATGGTGGCGATGTTCGTCGTGGCCACCACCCTCGGCCTGTCCGTCCAGCAACGCCACCGAGAGATGGCACTGCTCCGCGCCATCGGCGCCACCGCCGGCCAGATCCGCCGCATGGTCCTCGGCGAAACCCTCGCGGTATCCGCCCTCGCGACCCTCCTCGGTTGCCTGTTCGCCCCACTCCTGGGCCACCGGCTGTACGGCCGGCTCGCCGACGGCGGCGTGATCCCGCCCGTGGTCGAATTCCACCAAGGCTGGATCCCCGCACTCGCCGCCGTCGCCGTCTCCGCACTCACCGCCCTCATCGCCGTCCTCACCGCCGTACGAGGCACCACACTCGCCCGCCCCACCGAAGCCCTCGCCGGCGCCGCGGCACCCGGCCGCCCCACCGGCGGACCGCTCCGGCGAACCCTCGCGATCATCTGCTTCGCCGCAGGCTGCGTCCTCGGCCTGGTGAGCGTCCTCTTCATGCCCGCCACCCTGGTCAGCAGCACGGCAGGCCCCGCGGTACTCGTCTGGGCCATCGGCCTGGCACTCATCGGGCCCACCCTGACCAAAACGATCACCAAGGCGCTGCCCTGGCCGTTCCCCGGCCTGGCCGGATACCCCGCCATCGTGAACGCCCGGGCCCGGACCGCCCAGATGGCCGCCGCCATCACCCCCATCATGCTCGCCACCGGCATGGCCACCGCCAACCTCTACATGCAGACCACCCAGGTCGACGCGGCCACCGCCGCCTACACGGCCGGCCTCCGAGCCGACACCGTCCTGTCCCCCGTCACCCCCGGCCTGCTGGAGCGGGTCCGCGCGGTGCCAGGCGTCAGCGCCGCCTCCGAACACGTCACCAGCACCGGCTTCGTCGAGAGACCACACGACAACTGGCAACGCGAGGACGGCTGGCCCCTGCACGGTGTGACCGCCGAAGGCGTCGAGCAGACGATGACACTGAAGGTCACCGCCGGCTCACTCACCGACCTGCGCGGCGACACGGTCGCCCTGGCAGCCGAGCACGCCCGCAACATCGGCGACGGAGTGGGAGTGGGCGACACGATCACCCTGCGCCTCGGCGACCGCGCCGCGGTCGACCTACGCATCGTCGCCCTGCTGGCCGTCGAGACGGGCAGCGAGCAGTTCATCCTGCCCGCCGACCTGCTGGCACCGCACACCACCGCCGGAGTACCCGACCAGATCCTGGTCCGCGCCGCACCGGGCACCGACCTGAGCACACTCGGCGCCAACGCCCAGGACCGCACCGCGCTCTCGGCCGTCTACGGCGCACAGCAACAGACCCAGGCCTGGGTGAACTACCTCCTCATCGCGATGATCATCGCCTACACCATGATCTCGCTGGTCAACACCCAGGTGATGACGACCGCGCAACGGCGCAGAGAGTTCGCCCTGCAACGGCTCACCGGCTTCACCCGCGCCCAGATCATGCGCATGACCGGCCTCGAAAGCCTGCTCGTCACCGCCATCGGCGTCCTGCTCGGCACCGTGGCCAGCATGATCAGCCTGATCCCCTTCAGCATCGCGGTCGCCGGATCGCCTCTCCCCTCAGGACCCGTCTGGATCTACCTCACCACCATCGCGGCAGCGGTGGCCCTGGTCCTCGCGGCCACCTGGGCACCCGCCTGGACCGTCATGCGCACCCGGCCCGCGGAGGTCGCCGCCACCGTGTAGGCGACAGCCAGGATGCCGAACCGCGATAATTCCGGGCATGCAGTTCGGCATCCTGGGGTCAACAGAGGTCTGGTCCGCACCACACCTCCCCCAGATCCCCGTCGGCGGGCCACGCGTACGCGCCGTCCTCGCGCTACTCCTCCTCGCGCCCCGCCGCCTCGTCACCACCGAACGCCTGATCAACGGCATCTACGGCGACACACCACCGAACCGCGCAGACAACGCCATCCACTCACAGATCGCCAGACTCCGTCGCATGCTCGGCGACGACCCCCTGATCCACTCCAGGCCAGGCGGATACCTCCTCGCCACCGACCCCGACGACATCGACGCCCACCGCTTCGAGCGACTCGCCGCCGAAGGCCACCGGGCACTCACCACCGGCGATCACCGACGGGCCACCGCCCTCCTCCGCGAAGCCCTGGCACTCTGGCGCGGGCCGGCCCTGGCCGATGTCGGCCCCGCGCCCTTCGCCGCAACCCAGATCACCCGACTCTCGGAACTCCGGATCACCGCCACCGAGGACCGCGTCGAAGCCGAACTGGCCCTGGGCGGCCACCGAAACCTCGTGCCCGAACTCGAAGAACTCGTCACCGCCCACCCCACCCGCGAACGCCTCCGCGCCCACCTCATGCGCGCCCTCGCCGCCTCGGGCCGCCAGACAGAGGCCCTGGAGACCTTCGAGGACATCCGCCGAACCCTCGCCGACGAACTGGGCGCCGATCCCTCTCCCGAACTCGCCGCCGCCCACCTCACCGTGCTGCGCGGCACCCCGCCCACACCCCCGAACAGCAGGACCGGCCTCCCCGCCCAGCTCACCGCATTCGTCGGCCGAACCGAAGACCTCCAACGACTCACCAACCTGCTCAGGACGCACCGCCTCATCACCCTCACCGGGCCCGGCGGCATGGGCAAGACCCGACTGGCCATCGAAGCCGCCGCCCAAGAGACCGGCGACGTCTGCTTCGTCGAACTCGCCGCCCGCTCGAGCGTCCTGCCCGCCATCCTGGACGCCCTCGACCTCCGCGAAAGCGGCCTGCACCCACAGGGCCCCGCACCAGACCCGACCCAACGACTGATCGCCGCCCTCGCCGACCGGCCCCTCCTGCTGATCCTGGACAACTGCGAACACCTCGTGGACGAAGCCGCCGCACTCGCCCACCACCTGCTCGGCCGCTGCCCCACACTCCGCATCCTGGCCACCAGCAGAGAAGTCCTCGCCATCACCGGCGAAGCCGCCTTCCCCGTCCCACCGCTCTCCCCCGCCTCGGCCACCCGACTCTTCACCGAGCGCGCGGCAGCCGTACAACCGTCGTTCGTCCCCGACCCGCCCGCGATCGAGCGCATCTGCGACCTTCTGGACCGATTACCGCTCGCGATCGAACTGGCCGCCTCGCAACTGCGCACCCTGCCGTTCGCGGAGCTCGAGTCCCGGCTCGACGACCGCTTCGCCCTGCTCTCCCGCGGCAGCCGTACGGCACAGCCACGGCACCGCACCCTGCGCGACGTGGTCGAATGGAGCTGGAATCTGCTCGAAGAGACCGAGCGGACGACGGCACGACGCCTCGCGGTGTTCGTCGGCGGAGCCACCAGAGAGGCCGCCGAACGCGTCTGCGGCAGCCACACCGCCGCGACACTCTCCTCACTCGTCGACAAATCCCTCGTCGACTTCGACGGAGAGCGCTACCGGATGCTCGCCACGATCAGAGCCTTCTGCCTCGACGGATCCACCACGGGCCGGCAGGCGCACCTGGACTACTACCTCGACCTGGCCGAAACCGCCGAACCGATGCTGCGGCGAGCCGAACAGCTCTCCTGCCTGGCCGCGCTCACAGCCGAGCACGCGAACCTGGACGCCGCCCTGCGATGGGCGATGACCTCGGGAAACCTGAACGCGGCGATCAGACTGGTGGCCGCGCTCTCCCCGTACTGGCTGCTCAGCGGACGACGCGGCGAGGCCGGGCGGATGGCCGCCGAACTCCTGGAACTGCTCACCGGGCCGATCGACGGGCTGGAGGAGGAGTACGTCCTGTGCGTGCTGGACGCCGCGGCCGTCGGGATGGCGCCGGACGGCCATGTGGCGTGCGCCCGGGCCGTGATGGCCGGGCGGACCGCCACCAGGCCGTTCCTGACCCTCATGTGGGGCAGCTTCTCCGGCGTCGCCGAGGGGCCCGCCGACCTGCGAGCCTCCGGGGACCCGTGGACGCTGGCCCTGCTCTACCTCGGGCTGGGGCTGCGGTCGTGGTGGGTGTACTCGGACCGCGTCGCGGCGGAACGCGAGCTCGGCCTCGCCCTGCAGGGGTTTCGCGCACTCGGCGAGCGCTGGGGCATGGCCGCCACGCTCGCCGAACTCGCGTTCCTCACCGACCAGCGCGTGGACCCCGCGGTGACCACGGCCATGATCGATGAGGCGCTGGATCTCACCGAACAGCTCGGTGCGATCGAGGACATGGCGAACCTGCTGTGCCGCAGAGGCGACGCCGGCCTGACCCGCGACCTGCTCACCAGCGCGAGCGAGGACTACCGGCGGGCCGCCGTACTGGCCAAGCGGGTCGGCTCGCCCGGTTCGCTGGCCATGGCCCAGCAGGGTCTGGCCGGAGTGGCGCGGGCCATGGGCGACCTGGCGGAGAGCCGCCGGCTGTGCCACGCCGCGCTCGCCGCCTGCCCGGACGGGTGGGTCAGCGGTGAGGAGACGCGGGCCAAGGTGTACATCTCACTCGGTCGGATCGCCCAGGCGGAAGGCGACCACGGCGAGGCCAGGATTTGGCTGCGCCGAGCCCTCGGATCCCAGAACCTCGAGATCACCGCGGCGGCGACTACGTCCCTGGAGGCGCTGGACGATGTGCCCTGCTCCTCCTCGACGGCATCGCTCTTCCCGGAGCCCGGCTCCTGACGTTTAGCGGACACCGAACTGGCCGACCGCCTTTACAAAGTAGATCAGAAGTCGGCGATGATGCGACTCAGGGTGGCGCGCAGGTCGGTGAGGCCCTGCTCGCCCAGCAGGGTCGCGAGGCGGCGTTCGACCTCGTCGATCGCCGCGTACCCGGTCAGCAGCGCCTTGTCGCCCTGGTCGGTGAAGACGATGAGTTTGGCCCGGCGGTCCCCCGGGTCGGGCACCCGGCGCAGGTAGCCCAGCTCCTCAAGGTCGTCGACCAACTCCCCCATCGCCTGCGGGGTCATCTGGGCCTTCTCCGCGAGCCGGCCCAGCCGGATGCCGTCGTGCTCCATATGGAAGAACACCGCCGAGTGGGCGGGCCGGATCCGGGCGTCGAACGTCTTCCCCACCTCCAGAACCACGTTCGAGACGCGCAGGTAGGCCTCGTAGAGCTGGGCGACGACGTGGGGTGGATGAGTCGGGGCCAAGGGCTTCTCCAATTGCTAAGGCGGCATTATATTCAGGTTACCTTAGTAGGAGGTTCGCGATGAACCAGGAAGAGATCTGGGCGGCCCTTGAGGTCGAGCGGCGCGGCCTGGCCGACCTGCTCGACGAACTGCCCCAGGGCGACTGGGAACGGCCGTCCCTGTGCGCGGGCTGGCGGGTCCGCGATGTGGCCGCCCACCTCGCGCTCGCCACCCAAGCGACGGCCGGGCAGGCGTTCGTCGAACTGGTCAAGGCGCGCGGCAGCTTCAACGGCATGATCTACAACTCGGCGGTACGGCACGCCAGGCGGCCGATCGCCGAGATCATCGGGCAGATCCGCGAGTCGGCCGTCTCGCGCCGTCGGGCGCCCACCACCAAACCGCTCGACCCCTTGTTCGACGCACTCGTGCACGGCCAGGACATCGCCGTACCGCTGGGGATCGAGCGGGTCATGCCGCTCGAACCGGCGCGGGCCTCCGCGACCCACATCTGGGAACGCGGCTTCCCCTTCCACCCCAAGCGGCGGCTGCGCGGGCTGCGACTGGTCGCCACCGACGTGGACTGGTCGGTCGGCGAGGGAGACGTGGTGGAGGGACCCGTACAGGCTCTGCTGCTGCTGGTGAGCGGGCGGCCCGCCGCGCTGCCGAGCCTCAGCGGCACCGGCATGGCCGCGCTGACCTCGCGCATGCCCTGACCCCGGTGGCCGCCGGGCCTCGGCCAGGCGCGGAGACCGCTCAGCCGGCGGGCGACCCGAGCCGGGCCTGGAGGCCGTCGAGGACTCGGTCCAGGCCGTAGGTGAAGTTCTCTTCGCGGTTCTGCTCCGGGTCGTGGTCCCGGTAGGCGGCGTACAGCTCGCGTAGCCGCGGGTGCGCCTGCGCGGCACCTTCGGCGGACGGCCGCAGGCCCTCCATCCACTCCCGCTCGTTCTGGTCGCCGCCGGCGAGTCTGGTCAGCACTGCGGCCTCGCCGCCGGTCATCCCCAGGACGTACGCGATCACCGTCTTCATCGCCTGGTCGGCCTCCACCAGAGCGAAGCCGCCCGCCTCGAACAGGGCGAGCATGCGGTCGGACAGCCGCATCATGTTCGGCCCGAGGTGGGTCAGGCCCACCTGGTCAAGCACGGAGACCATCCAGGGATGGCGGAGGATCATCGACCGCAGGCTGCGGGCGCAGGTGGCCGCGGCCTCCCGCCAGGACGCCGGATCGTCGACCTCCGGCACCTCCATCTCGCCGTAGACCTCGTCCACGACCAGTTCGATCAGCTCGTCCTTGTTGGCCACATGCCAGTAGACCGCGGTGGCCACGGCGCCGAGCCGGGTGCCGATCTCCGGTCGTCCGGTAACGGCGGCGGAGCCGGAGCGATTCACAGGGCGTGGAGAAGATTGGGTTGCCGGAGGCGATCGAGGCGGTGCGGGCGGAGCTGCGGGCCGCCGTGGATCAGGCGGCCGGACAGGACATGCAGTTCCCGGTCTCGTCCGTGGAGCTGCAGTTCCAGGTGGGAGTGACCCGGGAGAAGAGCGGCTCGGCGGCGCTGAAGGTGTGGGTCGTCGAGCTTGAGGGGGGCGGCGGGCTGACCCGCGAGGACACCCACACCGTCACGGTGACCCTCGGTCCTCCGGTGGACCAGGACGGAGAGCCCGTCAAGGTGCGTCGCCGCAGGCGTGAGAAGCCGTAGCGGGCGATGACCGGGATCTCCCTGGCCGACCTCGTTGTCGAGGTGCTGCACGACCAGGGCGGCGAGGACGACCCCGACTGGTCCACCGGGTCCGGCTACGTGGTGGCGCCCCACACGGTGCTCACCGCGGCGCACAACGTCGGACCTGCGGGGACCCTGTTGGTGCGCGTACGGGATGTGGAGTATCCCGCCACGGTGGCGCTGCTCGGCGACGATGTCGTCGACGTGGCCGTTCTCACGGTGCCCGGTCTCCTTCCCGAGGCGGCTCCCCCGCCGTGCGGAAAGGTCAACCGGCACCGGGCCGCGCTGATCCGCGACTGCTGGGCGGTCGGGTTCCCCCGGTTCAAGGAACGGCGGAAGCGGCAGTTGACGGCCCAGGCCAACGGCGACATCGCCACCGGTGAGAACCTGGCCGCCGACCTGCTCACGCTCCGCGTCACCGCGACTCCGCGCGCCCTCGCGGCGGGTTCCGACGGCAGCGAATGGTCGGGGATGTCCGGTGCGGCGGTGTTCAGCGGCACCATCCTGATCGGCGTGGTGACCGAGCATCACCGGCCGGAAGGCGGCCAGGCGCTCGGCGTGGTCCCGCTGACAGCGCTCGACGGGCGCGCCGACGCCGACCGGTGGTGGTCGGCGCTGGGTGTCGCCCGCGACGACTTCGTCGACCTCCCGCACGCCCCGCCCTCGGACGAGTACCTGCGCGAGCGCGTCGCCGAGCTGGGCGCGGACGAGCTGCTAGACCGCGAGGACGAGCTGGCGTTCCTGGCCGCCTTCTCGACCGGCCGGGAGCCACTGGCCTGGCTGGTGGGCGGCCCGTGGGCGGGCAAGACGTCACTGACGGCCCATTTCCTCCGTACGCCGCCGGAGAACGTGGACTGCCTGGCCTTCTTCCTGTCCAGGCGCATGGGCGACGCCGACGCCTCCGCCTTCCTTCACGCGGTGTCCACGCAGCTCACCGCGCTCCTCGGCGTCACGGCCGACCGGCTCGGCACCCACCAGGTGTTCCGCTCGCTCTGGCGGCAGGCGGTAGGCCGCGCCCGCCGCCTCGGCCGCCATCTGCTGCTCGTCGTGGACGGCCTGGACGAGGACCTCGGCCCCCAGCGCGGCCAGCCCAGCGTGGCCTCGCTGCTGCCCGGCGAGACAGGCGAGCGGGTCCACCTCCTCGTCACCAGCAGACCGCTGCCGGAACTCCCGGTGGATGTCATCGACCACCCCCTGACGAGCATGCGGAAGACCCCGCTCAAGCCGAGTCGCCACGCCCTGGAGCTGGCCCGGCGCGCCGCCTACGACCTGGACGACCTGCTCGGCCCGCGCGACCCCGATCCCGCCCGAGAGGCGCTGCTCGCGGCCCTGGTCGCCGCCGAAGGACCCATCGCCGCCGACGACCTCCCCACCGTGCTCCGCGAGTCGGGGCTCGACGTGGGCCGCCCCCGCATCCTGCGGCTGCTCGACCAGGATGTCGCCCGGCTGCTCGAACGCACCACCGGGACCGAGCCCAGGTACGTCTTCGCCCACGAATCGCTGCGCGAGTCGGCCGAGTCGGCGCTGGGCGAGACGGAGGTGAACCGGCTGCGCGGCTGCGTCCACGCCTGGGCCGAGCGGTTCCGAGCGGAACGCTGGCCGTACCGGACGCCCAGGTATCTGCTGGACGGCTACCCGGGCATGGTCGCCGCGGGCGCCCCCGAGCGGCTGATCTCGCTGTACGGCGACGCCGGGTACGTGGGCAGGGCCGTGGCCGCGCTCGGGGTGCACAGGGTCGGTCAGGAGCTGCGGCGGGCCGAGGCGGCGTGTCCGGCTGAGCCGTTGTTCGCCCGGCTCGGCCAGGCGCTCTACCGCGAGAGCCACCGCTTCGGCTCCCGGGAGGGCGACACCCAGCTGGATGTTGTGAGAGCACTGCGCCTGCAAGCCCTGGAGAGCGGCGACGGCGGGCTCGCCGAGCGGGCCGACCAATGGCTGAGCGAGGAACCGGCACCACTGGTGATGCCCGTGTGGACGGCCGACCGCGTCCCGTCGGCGCTGACCCGCACCCTGCTGGGGCACGCCAAGCCGATTGAGCGGGTGGCGATCGACCGGGCCCGCCACAACGGCCCGGTCTTGTTCCTCGCCGTCGACGCCCACCGCCAAATGATCACCAGTGGGGGCGCCGACTGCACCGTCCGCACCTGGGATCTGCGGAACGGCTGCCCCTGGGGTATCTCCGGAGGTCCCACCGGCCTGGTCGAAGTCATCGGCGACTCGCTGTCGGTGCTGCACGAGGTGCCGGGCTACTCCCAGTGGTCCCGGCGTGACCGCAGGCTGCGACGCACGGCGGACCGGTGGGACGCGACCCCGAGGCCCCCCACCGCCATGGCCGTGAACCAGCGCGGCACCCGCGTCATCACAGGCAGCGGCGACTGGCATGTGCGCGCCTGGGATCTCAAGCACGGCAGGCGGCTGCCGCTGCGCGACGAGATGTCCCGGCACACCTCGCCCATCCGCGCGGTCGCGCTCACCCCCAGAGGCGATCGGGCGGCGACGATCGACGCCTCCGGACACCTCAAGCTCTGGCTGGTACGGCGCGGCCTCCCCTACAGCGAGCAGAGCTTCCCCGCCAACGCCACGGTCGCGATCAGCGGCGACATGAGCCATGTGATCGCCCTCAAGGACGACGTCGTCCACGTGTGGCCCGTCACCACCGACACCACCCGCGCCCACCGGGTCAGCGCCGGCGTCGAGGCCGGGCGCGCGGTGGCGATCAGCGGTGACGGCCGGGTCGCGCTGGCCGACAGCGGCGATCGCGAACTGCTGGTGTGGGACGTGCGAGCGGGAAGGCTGCGATGCCGCGCCGACGGCCTGCTCGGTCCGGTGGAGTCGATCGTCACGGACGCGACCGGCTCCTACGCCGCGACGATGTCCGCCGAGGGGATCGTCCAGATCTGGCGGCCGGCCGAGGGAACCTGCCTGCTCACGTTCGCCGCGCCGAGACCCGTGACAGCGTGGGCCCTGGCCAGCGGCGGATCACTGCCCGGAGTGGCCCTGGTGCTGGGCGGAGACGGTGGCGCCCTGTCAGCCTTCCAGATCGTTCCCTGAGCTCGGCCGGATGCGCCGGGCCCGGCGCATCCGGCCGCGCCCGGCGCTCAGACCAGGCCGTCGGCCCTCATCTCCTTCAGCACCTCGGCCGCCGCCTCCAGCGTGCGGTCGATGTCGTCGTCGGTGTGCGCGCCGGAGACGTGGTTGCGCTTGAGCGCCATCGGCAGCATGAGGAACCCGCGTTCGGTCATCCGCCGGTGGAACGCCGCGTAGGCGGTGTGGTCGTTGCGCATCAGGTCGCGGTAGCCGGACACCGGGCCGGGGGTGAAGTAGAGCACGAACACCCCGCCGAACCCGCTGACCGTGGCCGGGATGTCCAGTTCGGCGGTGATCTGGCCGAGACCCTCGCGCATGCGCGCGCCGAGCCGGTGGGTGCGCTGGTAGAAGTCCGGGTGGTCGCGTAGGTAGGTCATGGTGGCGATGGCGGCGTGCGCGGCCACGGGGTGGCCGTTGAACGTGCCCGCCAGCAGCACGTCCTTGCTGAAGCGGGTCATCAGGTCGCGCCGTCCGGCCAGCCCGGCCACGGGGAAGCCGTTGGCCATCGCCTTGCCGAACGCGGTCAGGTCGGGCCGTACCCCGCAGACTTCCTGGTAGCCGCCGAGCGCGTGCCGGAAGCCGGTGATGACCTCGTCGAAGACCAGCAGCGCGCCGTGCTCCGCCGTCATCGTGCGCAGCCCTTCGACGAACTCCTGCGTCGGCAAGAGCGCGCCCACGTTGTGCGGGATCGGTTCGAGGATGACCGCCGCGATCCGTTCGGCGTGCGCCTCGAACAGCGTGGCGACCGAGTCGAGGTCGTTGAACTCGGCGATCAGCGTGGAGTCCACGGCCTCGTCCAGCAGTCCGGCCGAGAGCGGGTCCCTGGCGTAGGCCCGGCCCTGCGGCGAGATCACGTTGCGCGCGACCGCGTCGCTCCAGCCGTGGTAGCAGCCCTGGAACTTGACGATCAGCGGCCGTCCGGTGACCGCGCGGGCCAGCCGTACGGCCTGCGCGGTCGCCTCTGACCCGCTCAACGTGGTGATCATCATCTCGGCCGACGGGATGAGTTCGCACACCAGCTCGGCCAGCTCCACCTCCACCGGGGTGGTGCCCAGGCCGACGAGGTCGACGCCGTCGAGGGACCTGATCACGGCCTCGCGCACGACCGGCGCGTTGTGGCCGAGCAGGATCGCGCCGAAGGCCGCGTGGTAGTCGAGGTAGCGGGCCCCGTCGGCGTCGGTGACATAGGCGCCGTCGGCGGCGACCAGGGAGTACGGCTCGCCCACGTAGCGGGTCGCCGAGTTGACCCCGCCGGGGAGCACCGCGCGGGCGGCCTCGTCGAGCGCACGGCCGAGCGGTTTGAGTGAGTTCACAATCGCCCCTTACACGGAATGATGTTTCACGTTGGGAAGCTACGTGGAACATCATTTCACGTCAATGCCTTCCATCCCTTGACACTTGCCCGGCCCGAACCCAAAGATGCACGCATGGAAAGACATTCCATATCAACGGGTGTTCTTGTCGTCGGCGCTGGCGCCATCGCCGACCTGCACGTCGCCGCGTTGTCCACCGATCCGAGAAGCAGGCTGGCCGGGTTCGTCGACACCAGCGGGGAGCGGGCCGCGCAGGCCGCGCACCGCAACGGCGGCGTCCCTTGGAGCACCGACCTGGCCGAGGCGCTGTCCTGGCCCGGCGTCGACGCCTGCATCATCTGCACCCCCAACGACACTCATGAGCGGCTCGCCGTCCAGGTGGCCACGGCGGGTAAGCACCTGCTCGTGGAGAAGCCGCTCGCCACGACCGTCCCGGGCGCGCGCAAGGCCGCCGAGGCCTTCGCCGGGAACGGCCTGACCCTGGCGGTGGCCCACTCGCACCGCTTCTACGACTACGCCCGCACGGTGCGCGAGGAGATCCGCTCCGGCGCGCTCGGCCGGCCCGTGCTGGTACGGCTGGCGCTGCTCGGCAGCTGGATCTGGCCGGACTGGCGGGCCTGGGTGCTCGACCCGGCCCGTTCGGGCGGGCACGCGCTGCACAACGGCGTGCACCTGCTCGACCTGGTCACCTGGTGGATCGGCAGCCGCCCCCTCAGCGTCTACGCGCGAGGGCAGCGCAGGACGGCGGCCGAGCTCGACGTGCACGACTACCTGGAGATGGTGGTGCGCTACGAGAGCGGCGCGACGGCGGTCTGCGAGATGAGCAGGGCGCATCGGCCGGCCGGCTACAGCGGGCGCGACGTCGTGGTGCAGGGCACCGAGGGACTGCTCACCCTGCCCTGGGACGGCGAGGGCCCCCTCCTGACCGACGAGCGCGGCACCGCCCCGCTCGACCCCGGCGTCGCGTACGGCTTCGCCGCCCAGCTCGGCGCCTGGCTGGACGCCCTCACCGCACCGCCGGGCCCGGCGGCGACCGAGGCGGGCGTCGGCGCCGAGGAGGCGCTGCTCGCGGTGGCGCTCGGGGTGGCGGCCGAACGGTCCATGGCGCTCGGCCGCCCCGTCGACCTGGAGGAGGTCCTGTGAGGGTGCTCAACGTCCTGCTGGCCGGCTCGGCCGGGCTCGGCCACCAGAACCACCAGGCCGACATGTACGCCCCCGGCTTCGCCGCCCACCCCGGTTTCGCCGTCGTGGGCGCGGTGGAGGCGGACGACCGGTTCGACCGGCCGGACGTGGACGTGGTCAGCGTGTGCGTGCCGTTCGAGGACCGGGTCGAGGTGGTCTCGCGGGCGCTGCGGGCGGGCAAGCACGTGCTGGTCGACAAGCCGATGGCGCTGACCTCCGCGGAGTGCGAGCGGATCGCGGCGGTGGCGGCCGAGACCGGGCTGGTCTGCATGCCCGCCTACCACCAGCGTTTCCAGCCGGCCGTCCGCTCGGCCCGCGAGGCGGTGGCGGGCGGCAAGGTCGGGCTGCCGTGGAACGTGCAGGCCGACTTCCTGGTCGCGGGCGGCGGCGCGGTGTGGCCGCTCGGCGAGCTGCTCAACTTCGCCCCCTACGCGACCGACGCGATCCAGGCGATCACCGGGCTGGCCGTGACCGAGGTCTACGCGATCGCGGGCGTGAACTTCCAGGACGCGGCGGGTCCCGAGGATCTCGTCACGCTCTGCCTGACCCACGAGCGCGGGCTGACCAGCACGGTCGTCGCCGGGCGGACCCCTGCCGCGGCCGGGGTGCACGGGCTGTCGCTGCACCGCTACCGGATCAGCGGCTCGCATGGCACGCTGCTGGCCGACTGCACCCGCCCGGCCGCCGAGGTGCTGACCGCCGCGGGCGCCCGCCGGTCGTGGGCGGGGCCGGGCACCGTACACCGGATGCTCACGGAGTTGCACGCGGCGGTCGTCGCGGGCCGCCCCGCCGAGCTTGGCCCGGCCGACGGCGTCGCGGCGCTGCGCCTGGTCGAGGCCGCGAGGCAGGCCATCGCCACCGGCCAGGTGGTCCCGGCCGCCGCGCCGCGGGCCTGAGTACCGCTTTCCCCACCCCCCAGAGGAGAGTCCCACGTGAAGCTGCTGACCTACCTGCGCGACGGCGCCGTACGGCACGGACGGCTGGTGGACGGTGACCGCGTCGAAGAGCTCGGCGACGGCGACCTGACCCGCTGGCTCACCCGCCCGCCCGCCGACGCCCCCGCCCGCGGCGCGCTGCCGCTCGGCTCGCTCCAGGTCCTCGCGCCGATCCCGCACCCCGGCAAGCTGATCGGCGTGGCCGCCAACTACCAGGAGCACGTCCTGGAGGGCGGCGCCGATCCGCTGGAGCGGGAGCGCCTAGCCCCGCGCCTGTTCCTCATGCCGCCTACCGCGGTCACCGCCCCGGGCGACCCCATCCCGCTGCCCTCGGTGAGCCGGCAGGTCGACTGGGAGGGCGAGCTGGGCGTGGTGATCGGCCGTACCGCCAAGGACCTGCCGGTCGAGGAGGCGCTGACCGCCGTCGCCGGATACACGGTCGCCAACGACGTCTCGGCCCGGTCCATGGAGTACGGCTACGCCCGGGACCTGGACGACCCGGCCGTGCGCTTCTTCGACTGGCTGGCCGGCAAGTGGCTCGACGGCTTCGCGCCGTTCGGCCCCTACCTGGTGACCGCCGACGAGGTGCCGGACCCGCAGAACCTGCAGATCGAGCTGCGGGTCAACGACGAGGTCAGGCAGTACGGCACGACCAAGGACATGATCTTCACGGTGGCGGAGCTGGTGGCCTTCGCCTCCCGGCTGATGACGCTGCATCCGGGGGACGTGCTGATGACCGGCACCCCGGCCGGCGTCGGCGCCACCACGGGGGAGTTCCTCTCCGCCGGGGACGAGGTCACGGTCTCGATCACCGGCCTCGGCACGCTCACCAATCCCGTCTCGTCCACGGAGACCTCATGACCACACCACGCGTGCTGACGTCGCTCGCCGTCGCCGCCTCGCTCGTGCTGGCCTCGGCCGCCTGCTCCGCGCCGCCCGGCGCCCAGAGCCAGGGCGCCTCCGAGGCGCTGAACGTCTACCTCTACCAGAAGCCCAAGCGGTTCAGCCCGCTCGATCCGCCGACCGGCCCCGACCAGCAGGTCATGCAGCTCGTCTACGACAACCTGGTGACGGTCGACGACGGCTACGAGTACGAGCCGCGCCTGGCCGAGAAGTGGGAGGTCTCCCGCGACGGCGCCGGGTTCACCTTCCACCTCAGGAAGGGCCTGAAGTGGAGCGACGGCACGCCGTTCACCAGTAAGGACGTGCTGTTCAGCTACCGGCTGCTGGCCGACGCCAAGAGCGGCAGCGCGATGGCGGGCAAGCTGGCGGGCGCGTCGTTCGAGGCGCCCGACGAACACACCTTCGTCGTCAGGCTGGCCAAGCCGAACGTCGGCTTCCTCAGCCTGATCGCCGGGCCGTTCATGTTCGTCATGCCCGAGCATGTGCTGGGCAAGGAGCCGCTGGACAAGGTCGCGGGCAGCCCGTTCTTCAACAAGCCGACCGTGGGCCTCGGGCCGTACACGTTCGTGCAGTACAAGACCGACCAGTACGTCGAGCTGGCCGCCAACCCCCACTACCGCAAGCCGGTCGCGATCAAGAAGATCTTCCTGAAGCCGGTGTCCTCCGACGTGGCGACCGCGCAGCTCGGCACCGGCGAGATGGACCTGGCCCAGATCTCCCCCACCGACCTGGGGGCCGTGAGCGCGCTCAAGGGGGTGACGGTGGCGGCCAAGCCCAGCCCCGGCTTCATCAGGATCGCGCTCGACCTGACCGACAAGCGCTTCGCCGACGTGCGGGTACGGCGGGCCCTGCTGCACGCCGTCGACCGCGCGGCGCTGGTCGACAAGCTGCTCGCGGGCAAGGGGCGGGTGCAGAACTCCTCCTTCGTCGCCTCCTGGGCGGTGCCCGACGGGCTCGACGACTACGCCTACGACCCGGCCAAGGCGAAGGCGCTGCTGGCCGAGGCGGGCTGGGACGCGAACGAGACGGTGACGCTGTCGTGGATCCCCGGCCAGCGCGACCGCGACGCCGCCGCCACCGTCGTGCAGAGCGCGCTGGGCGCGGTCGGCGTGCAGGTCAAGCTCAAGCAGGTGCAGTCGGCCGAGCTGCTGGAGTCCTACGAGAAGCGCACCTTCGACCTGGCGCTGTTCGGCGGCGGCACCTACGCGGTCGACCCGTCCAGCAGCATGCCGATCGTGAGCTGCTCCGCCTTCTACCCGTCGGGCGGCAACATCCCGCGCTTCTGCGACAAGGCCGTCGACGAGCTGACCGCCAAGGCCAACGCGACGACGGACCAGGCCGAGCGGACCGAGCTGTACCGGCAGGCGGCGCGCAAGGAGAACGAGCAGGCCGCCTACCTGTGGCTCTACAACCCGGACACGCTCTGGGCGCACAGCGGCAGGCTGCACGGCTTCAAGGCCAGCGGCGACTTCGCGGCGGGCTTCTGGAACGCCGACGAGTGGACGCTGGCGGGCTGAGCATGCTCACCTACCTCGCGCGCAGGCTGCTGGTCAACGCCGTGGTCTTCCTGTTCATCAGCATGGGGGTGTTCCTGCTGGTCAGGGCCGCCCCCGGCGACCCGGTCCGGATGATGGTCAACCCCGAGCAGCTCCAGGCGGGCGGTCCCGAGTTCGTCGCGCTCAAGCGCGCCGAGCTGGGGCTGGACGACCCCGTCCTGGTCAGGTACGGGATCTGGCTGCGTGACGCGCTCAGCGGCGATCTCGGCTACTCCTTCGTCAGCCAGCGGCCGGTGGCCGAGGTGCTCGGCGAGCGGATGGGCCCGACCGTGCTGCTGATGAGCACCGCGCTGCTCGTCGGGCTGGTGCTGGCGGTCGCGGCCGGCACGCTGGCCGCGGTGCGGCGCAACAGCGCCGTCGACTACGCCGCGACGATGGCGAGCCTGGGCACCGTCTCGGTGCCCAGCTTCTTCCTCGGCATCGCCGCGATCTACGTCTTCTCGCTGCGGCTCGGCTGGCTGCCGTCGGCCGGCATGTCGACGCCCGGCGACGGCGGCGGGCCCGACGTGCTGGCCCACCTCGTGCTGCCCGCCGCCATCCTGGGGCTGTCCATCGCCGGGCCGTTCACCCGGTATGTACGGGCCGGGCTGCTGGCCGAGCTGGGCTCGGACTATGTGCGGACGGCCGAGGCCAAGGGCGCGGGGCCGGGCCGGGTGCTGTTCCGGCACGCGCTGCGCAACGCGCTGATCCCGTTGATCACCGTCGTGATGATCTACATTCCGCAGCTCCTGGCCGGGGCGGTCGCCCTGGAACAGGTCTTCGCCTGGCCCGGCATGGGGCAGCTCGCGGTCAGCTCCATCGGGCAGCTCGACTACCCGGTGGTGATCGGCTTCGCCCTGTTCATCGCGGTGCTCGTGCTGGTCTGCAACCTCGCGGCCGACCTGCTGTACGCCGTAGCCGACCCGAGGATCAGCCTGACATGACCACCACACAGTTGACAGCGCCCCGCTCCCCCGCCGCGTTGGCGGCCCGCCGGTTCAGGCGCAGCCGGCCGGCCGTCGCGGGCGCCCTGTTCCTGCTGCTCGTCGTGCTGCTGGCGGCGGCCGCGCCGCTGGTCGCCGGGCACGACCCCAACGCGGTCGACCTGGCCGCCTTCCGGCAGCCGCCGTCGGCGGGGCATCCGCTCGGCACCGACTCCTCCGGCCGCGACGTGCTGGCCAGGCTGCTGCACGCGGGCCGGGTCTCGCTGCTGGTGGGGCTGCTCGCGTCGCTGGTGGCGGTGGCCTTCGGCACGCTGCTCGGCGCCGCCGCGGGCGTGTTCGGCGGCGTGCTGGACACCCTCGTCATGCGGACGGCCGACGTCGTCCTGTCCTTTCCCTCCCTGGTCGTCATCGTGGTGCTGGCCGGGATCCTCGGGCCGAGCACGGCGATGCTGGTGATCGTCTTCGGCGTGTGCAACTGGCCGACGGCGTGCCGGGTGGTGCGCGGGCTGGCGCTCGGGCTGCGCGAGCAGGAGTACGTCCAGGCGTCCAGGGCGTTCGGCGCGGGCCGGTTCTCGGTGATCGCCAGGCATGTGGTGCCCGCCGTACTGTCGCAGGTCGCGGTCGTCGGGACGCTGCTGGTGGCGCAGATGATCCTGCTGGAGGCGGTCCTGTCCTTCCTCGGCCTCGGCGTGCAGCCGCCGCAGGCGAGCTGGGGCAACATGCTGACCGACGCGCAGAACCTGACGCTGATCCAGACGATGCCGTGGCTGTGGCTGCCGCCCGGGCTGGCCATCGCGCTGACCGTGCTGGCGGTCAACTTCGTCGGCGACGGACTGCGCGACGCCGTCGACCCGAGAGGGGTGCGCTGATGGACACGCTGCTGCGGATCGAGGATCTCGCGGTCGAGTTCCCCACCGAGGACGGCGTGGTGCGCGCCGTGGACGGGGTGAACCTGGAGGTACGGCCCGGCGAGATCGTCGGGCTGGTCGGCGAGTCGGGCTCCGGCAAGAGCGTCACCGCGATGTCGGTGCTCGGCCTGGTCAGGCCGCCCGGCAGGGTCGTCGGCGGCTCGATCGTCTTCGGCGGCAGGGACCTGCTCGGCCTCCCGCCGCGCGAGCTGCGGGCGGTGCGCGGCAAGGAGATCGCGATGATCTTCCAGGATCCGATGACCGCGCTCAACCCGGTGCTGCCGGTCGGCGCGCAGATCGCCGAGGCCATCCGGCTGCACCGCCCCGGCCTCGGCCGGAAGGCGGCCAAGGAGCGGGTGCTGGAGCTGCTGGCCACCGTCGGCGTCGCCGACCCGGCCGCCAGGTACGGCCGGCACCCGCACGAGTACTCGGGCGGCATGCGGCAGCGCGCCATGATCGCGATGGCGCTGGCCAACGAGCCCGCCTTGCTCATCGCCGACGAGCCGACCACCGCGCTCGACGTGACGATCCAGGCGCAGGTCCTGGAGCTGATCAGGACGTCCGCCAGGGACAGCGGCGCGGCCACCGTGCTCATCACGCACGACCTGGGTGTGATCGCCGAGCTGGCCGACAGGGTGGCGGTGATGTACGCCGGGCGGGTGGTCGAGCACGGCGACGTCGAGGCGGTCTTCTCCGCGCCCCGGCATCCGTACACGGCCGGGCTGCTGGCCGGCCGGCCGCGCCTGGAGTCGGCGCTGGGCGAGCTCGTCCCGATCCCCGGCAGCCCGCCGAGCCTGCTCAACCCGCCCCCCGGCTGCGCCTTCCACCCCCGCTGCGCGCTCTCGTCGGACCGCGAGCCCTGCCGTACGGCCAGGCCCGCGCTCGCGACGGTCGGCGACCTGCACCAGTCGGCCTGCCACTACCCCGAGGAGCTGCCATGAACGACGCGATCCTCACCGCCGAAGGGCTGGTCAAGCACTTCCCGATCAGGTCGGGCCTGCTGCGCGGGCAGACCGGCGCGATCCGCGCGGTCGACGGCGTCGACCTGACCCTGCGCAGGGGCGAGACGCTCGGGCTGGTCGGCGAGTCGGGGTGCGGCAAGAGCACGACGGGCCGCATGGTCGTCAGGCTCACCGACCCCACGGCCGGACGCATCCTGTACGGCGGCCGCGACCTGGCCGCCCTCTCCCCCGCCGAGCTGCGCCCACTGCGCGGCGAGATCCAGATCGTCTTCCAGGACCCGCACTCGTCGCTGTCGCCCAGGCTGACCGTGCACGAGATCGTCGCCGAGCCGCTGCGCGTGCAGGCCCGCTACCGCGACGGCGGCCGGCGGCGGGTGGCCGAGCTGCTGGAGCTGGTGGGCCTGTCGGCCGAGCACGCCAACAGGTACCCGCACGAGTTCTCCGGCGGACAGCGCCAGCGGGTCGGCATCGCCAGGGCGCTCGCGCTCGACCCGAAGGTGCTGGTGCTGGACGAGCCGGTCTCCGCACTCGACGTCTCGATCCAGGCCCAGGTCGTCAACCAGCTCGCCGAGCTGCAGCGCGCGCTCGGCCTGGCCTACCTGTTCATCTCGCACGACCTGTCCGTGGTCCGGCACCTGTGCGACCGGGTGGCGATCATGTACCTCGGCCGGATCGTCGAGGAGGGTACGCGTGAGGACATCTTCGAGCGGCCCAGCCACCCCTACACCCGGGCGCTGATCTCGGCCGTGCCGGTCTCGCACCCTTCGCTGCGCGGCAGCAGGGAGCGGATCGTGCTGTCGGGCGAGGTGCCCAGTCCCGCCGCCCCGCCGTCCGGCTGCCGGTTCAGGACCCGCTGCTGGAAGGCGCGCGAGCGGTGCGCCACCGAAGAGCCCCTGCTCGTCGACCGGCTGGACGCCGGGCACCCGAGCGCCTGCCACTACCCAGAGGAGAACTCCCGTGCAGGACAGCATCCTGGACACCCTGCCGTCCGTGCCGCCGACGCCCGCTGAGCCGCCGTCGATCGCGTTGGTCCGCCGCGACGGCACGACGCTCGTGGCCTCCGGGCAGGTCGCGATGGCCGACGGCGCGCTGGTGGCGCACGGCCTGGTCGGGGCCGAGGTGGACCTGACGACCGCGCGGCACTGCGCCTGGCAGTGCGCCCGCAACCTGCTCGGCGCGGTGCGCGCCGAGGTCGGCTCACTGGAGGCGGTCACGGCGGTGAAGCTGACGGTGTACGTGGCCACCGCGCCCGGCTTCACCGACCAGCACCTGGTCGCGCACGCCGCCACCGAGCTGGTGCACGCCGTGCTCGGTCCCGAACGCGGGCGGCACGCCCGCGCCGCGATCGGCGTCGCCGCGCTGCCGCTGGGCAGCCCGGTGGAGGTGGAGGGGATCTTCAAGGTGGAGGAGACGTGACGGCCGACCTGCTGCTGACCGGCGGCCGGCTGGTCGACGGCACCGGCGCGCCCGCCCGCGACGCCGATGTCGCGATCACCGGCGGGCTGGTGAGCGCGGTCGGCCCGCGGCTGCCCCGGGACGCCCGCCGGGTGCTCGACGTGCGGGACCGGATCGTCTGCCCGGGATTCGTCGACGTGCACAGCCACTCCGACCTGGCCCTGCTCAGCAACCCCGAAGCCCACAGCAAGGTACGGCAGGGCGTCACGACCGAGGTCGTCGGCAACTGCGGCCTGGGCGTCTTCCCGCTGACCGGCGACCCGGCGGCGATCAGGGCGGCGACCGCGTTCATCGACCTCGACCCGGCCATCCCCTGGACCTGGCACGACGCCGACGGCTACCTGAAGTCGCTGGCCGAGGCCCGGCCGTCGGTGAACGTCGCCACGCTGGCCGCGCACCTGCCGCTGCGCGCCGGGGTCGTCGGATTCGGCGACCGCCCGGCCACCCGCGCCGAGCTGGACACGATGTGCGGGCTGCTGGGCGACGCGCTGGACGCGGGCGCGGCCGGGCTGAGCACCGGGCTCGTCTACGCCCCGCTCTGCTACGCCACGGAGGACGAGCTGGTCGCGCTGGCCAGGGTGGTCGCCGCCAGGGGCAAGGTGTTCGCCTGGCACCTGCGCGACTACACCGACGGCCTGCTGGAGTCGCTGGCGCAGGCCGTACGGGTGGCCGGGCTGACCGGCTGCCGGACGCAGATCTCGCACCTGGCGGCGGTCGGGCGGCGCAACTGGGGCGCCGTCCGCGCGGCGCTCGACCTGGTCGAGCGGGCGGGCGCCCCGGTCCACGTGGACGCCTACCCCTACCTCGCGGGCAGCGCCAACCTCTCCCAGCTGCTGCCGTCCTGGGCGCACGAGGGCGGCGAGAGCGCGATGCGGGCCAGGCTCGCCGAGCCCGAGGTCCGCGCGCGGGTGCGCGCCGAGTGGCGCGGCCGGTGGTGGGAGTGGCCGGACATCGTCGTCGACGGCGAGCCGCTGTGCGACGCCGACCAGGCGCTCGACCTGGTCGCGGCGCGCGGCAACGCGGTGGCGATGGTGGCGTTCGGGCGCAGCGAGGACGACCTGCTCACGGTGCTGCGCCACCCCGCCGCGGTGATCGGCTCGGACGGGTTCGCGCTCGACCCCGCGGGACCCACCGGGTCGGGCACGCCGCACCCCCGCTCCTACGGCTGCTACCCACGCTTGCTTGGCCGCTATACCGGGCAGGGCGGGCTCACGCTGGAGGAAGCGGTGCACAAGAGCACCGGACTCCCCGCCTCGATCTTCGGGCTCACCGGGCGCGGCCTGGTCGAACCCGGCACGCCCGCCGACGTGCTTGTCCTGGACCCCGCGACGATCAATGATCTGAGCACCTTCACCGACCCGCACCGCCATCCCGCGGGTGTCGACCTGGTCCTGGTGAACGGCACCGTCGTGGTCGACGGAGCCGCGCACACTGGAGAAAGACCCGGCGCCGTCCTGACGGCGCGTCCCGCCACGAGAAGAGCCCTCTGATGAGAAGAACGGTCGACGACGACAGACCGGCCGCGGCCAACTACCACGCACACGCCCTGGCCAGGGGCCTGGCATTGCTGGAGCGGCTGGCGCGGAGCAGGCAACCGGTCACCCTGTCCGAGCTGTACGACGAGACCGGCCTGCCCAAGAGCACGCTGATCCGGCTGCTGAGCGTGCTGGCCGAGACCGAGTACGTGGTGCGGGTGGACGACCGGCCCTCCTTCAGGCTCGGCCACAAGGTCCTGGACCTGTCCACCGCCTACGTCTCGACGCTGGACGCGGGCGCCGCCGCCCGCGGCTACCTGGCCGAGCTGGCCGCCCGGACCGGGCAGACCGCCAACCTGGGCGTGCTGGACGGCCTGCAGGTGCTGCACCTGTGCGTGGAAGAGCCGGACCGGCCGATCCGCTACATGGCGATCAGCGGTTCCCGGGCCGACGCGCACGCCACGGGGCTGGGCAAGCTGCTGCTGGCCCACCTGGAGGAGGGCGATCTGACCTCGCACCTGGGGGCCGAGCCGTACCAGGCGCCGACCGAGCGCACGCTGACCGGCTTCACGGCCCTGCTGAAGGACCTGCGCAGGACCCGCAAGCGGGGCTACGCCTTCGACGACAACGAGCACAGCATCGGCCTGCGCTGCCTGGCGATCCCGCTGGAGGTGGACGGCCACTGCCTGGCCTCGATCAGCGTGTCCGGCCCTTCGGGCGAGCTGTCCACCGACAAGCACAAGCACTTCCTGACGGAGCTGCGCGCCACCGCGGACGCCATGACGGCCGACCCCGACCTGGTGACCGCGCTGCGCCTGCTGACCAGATCGCTGCTGCCCACGGTAGAGGGGAGATCGGGATGATCGACGTGCACACCCACTGCATGCTGGCCGAGCACTGGGGCTGCGAGTGGGAACAGAACTGGCGGCCCGTGTACGGCAGGGCCTGGTCCGACGTGCTGCCCGCCGACTTCGACGCCGCCATGCGCGGCGTGCGCAGCGCGTTCGTCTTCGGCATCAGGGCCACCGCCGCCGGGGTGGCGACCGCCAACGAGCACGTGGCCAGGTTCTGCGCCGACACCACCACCGACACGGTCGGCTTCATGGCGCTCGACCCGACCGACCCCGACGTGCTGGAGCAGCTCGCCGACGGGGTGGCGCGCGGGCTGCGCGGGATCAAGCTCTACCCGGTGCTGGCCCGCTTCGACCCCAGGGACCGAGCGCACGACCCGTTCTACCGCGCGGCGGAGGAGGCGGGCCTGGTGCTGCTGTGGCACATGGGCGCGACCCCGAGCCCGCACGGCGACCTCGCGGTCAGCGACCCGCTCGGCGTCGACGTCGTCGCGCAGCGCCATCCCGGCCTGACCCAGATCATCGCCCACCTCGGCCACCCCTGGCAGCGCGAGACCATGATCGTGCTGCGCAAGAACGCGCGGGTCTTCTCCGACGTCTCCGCCACCTGGGCCCGGCCCCTGGACGGGTTCCTCTCCCTGGTGCGGGCCCAGGAGTGGGGGGTGACGGACAAGCTGCTGTTCGGCTCCGACTACCCGCTCTGGACCCCCGACGAGGCGGCGAAGGGGCTGCGGGCATTGACCGCCATCCAGATCCCCGGCCTCGAAGGCGTCCGCAAGGAGACCGTCGAGGAGCTGCTCGATGGCGACCCGCGCGCCCTGCTGGGGGTGTCGTGAACCTCCCGCTGTCTGAGCTGCCCACTCCCGCCCTGCTGATCGACAGGGCGAAGCTGGAACGCAACGTCGCGGACATGGCCGCGCTCACCGCCTCGGCCGGGGTCCGGCTCCGCCCCCATTTCAAGGCGTCCAAGTGCCTGGAGGTGGCCAGGCTGCAGCTCGAGTACGGCGCGACCGGGTTCACCTGCGCGACCATGGGCGAGGTCCGGGCACTCAGCGACGCCGGCATCGACGACCTGATCTGGGCGCATCAGCCGGTCGGCCCCGCCAAGGTGGCCTTCGCGGTGAGCACCGGCGTGACGGTCGCGCTCGACTCGGTCGAGGCCGCCGAGCCGCTGGCCGCCGCGGCCCGCGCCGCCGGGGTGCGCCTGCCGTACGTCATCGAGGTCGACACCGGGCTCGGCAGGGCGGGTGTGGCGCCGGAGGACGCGGTGGCGCTGGCGGGCGAGCTGGCGGGGCTGGGTTCGTTACGGCTGCGCGGGGTGCTGACGCACGAAGGGCACCTGATGACCTATCTCGGCGACCGGGACGGGCTGGAGAAGGCGGGGCGGCGCGTCGGCGAGGCGCTGGCGGGTGTCGCCGGTGAGCTGGCGGCGACCGGGCACGCGTGCGAGATCGTGTCGGTCGGGTCGACGCCGGGGGCCGCCAGCGCACCGTTCGTGCCGGGCGTGACCGAGGCGCGGGCCGGTACCTACGTGTTCTACGACGGCAACCAGGTCGCGCTCGGCAGCGCCGGGGAGGACAGGTGCGCGCTGACCGTGCTCACCCGCGTGGTCAGCGTGCCGAGAGGGGAGGGCACGGCGATCACCGACGCCGGGCTCAAGGCGATGAGCTCCGACGCCTCGGTGCGCGGGCCCGGGTTCGGCGTCGTGCTCGGGCGGCCCGGCGTGGTGTTCGGCAAGGCCAACGAGGAGCACGGCTACCTGTCGGGGGCGGACGGCCTGCGGGTGGGCGAGCTGCTGCGGATCCTGCCCAATCACGGGTGCGGGGTGGTCAACATGTGGAGCTCGGCCTATGTGGTCGAGGACGGGCGCGCGGTGGCGAGGTGGCCGATCACCGGACGGCACTAGGGATGTCCGCCCGGTCGCGTCGCAGGGCGCTCGGGGCGGTGCCGCGGACTCGTTTGAAGGCGGCGCTGAACGTGAACGGGTCGGTGTAGCCGACCTGCCGGGCGACCTCGGCGACGGTGGCGGCCGACTCCCGCAGCAGGTCGGCGGCCAGGGCCATCCGCCAGTCGGTGAGGTACCCCAGGGGTGGCCGGCCGACGAGCGCGGTGAACCTGCGGGCGAAGGCCGCCCGTGACATGCCGGCCTCGGCGGCCAGCGTCGCCACCGTCCACGGCCGGGCGGGCCGGCGGTGCAGCAGTCGCAGCACGTGACCGATCCGCGGGTCGCCGAGCGCGTGGTACCCGGCGGGCGGTCGCGCCTCCGGGCGCCCGAACCAGGAGCGCAGCACCCGGACTAGCAGCAGGTCGAGAAGCCGGTCCAGGACGGTCTGCTGGCCCGGCTCGTCCAGGACGATCTCGCCGGCGATCAGATCCGCCAAGGGCGCGAACTCCGGTTCCCGGCGGACCACCGCCACCTCGGGCAGCACCTCCAGCAGCCGCCCGCAGACGGCACCCCGCGCACGGTACGCGGCTGTGACGAGGACGTCGGGCCCGTCGGCGGAGAATCCGTAGGTGCGAGTGCCCAGCCGGAAGTGGTCACCGGCGGCCGCCGGGGCCTCGTCCGTGCCCCGGCACAGGTCGTTCCCGTCGATCACGACCCGGGGCGGCACGCCGGGGCGGTCGGCGACGGTGAAGGGACGGGTGCCGCGCAGCAGGACGACATCCCCCTCCCCCAGACGCACCGGCCGCCCTTCGGCGGGGACGATCCACGCGGCGCCGCGGAGCATCGTCGCCAGGGTCAGCGGCGCGGGCTCGCTGAAGCGCATCGACCACGGCGGCGCGCAGATCGACCGGGCGAACAGCGCGCCGCGGGCCCGGAGCCCCGAAAGGTAGTCGTCGAGCGGATCCATGCTGAGACGATTCCACATGTCGACGCGCCTCACGGCCATGTACCGTCTCGACTTGGACCGATTGGCTTGGCTCCATGAACGTCACCACCCCTGCACCGACTCTCGTCCTCGGCGCCCGCGGCAAGACCGGACGCAGAGTCGTCGCCCGCCTCCACGACCTCCGGCTACCCGTGCGCGCCGCCTCCCGCTCCGCGCCCACCCGGTTCGACTGGGACGCCCCCGGCACCTGGGGTCCGGCGCTGGAGCGGGCGGGCGCCGTCTACCTCGTCCCGCCCACCGAGCACCTGGACGCCTCCCCCGTCGAGGACTTCGTCTCCCAGGCGGTGAAAGCCGGGGTACGGCGGCTGGTGCTGCTGTCCGGCCGCGGCGCCGACCACGCCGGGGAACCACCGGTCGAGCGCGCGGTCCGCGAGTCGGGGATCCCGTGGACGATCCTGCGGCCCTCCTGGTTCGCCCAGAACTTCAGCGAGGACCGGTTCTTGGAGCCGATCCAGGCCGGCGAGCTCGCCCTGCCCGCCGGTGAGGGGCGGGAGGCGTTCGTGGACACCGACGACGTCGCCGACGTCGCGGTGGCCGCGCTCACCCGGGACGGTCACGCGGGTGAGGTCTATGAGCTGTCCGGGCCGGAGCCGCTGTCCTTCCGCGCCGCCGTCTCGCTGATCGCCGAGGCCACCGGCCGCCGGATCGGCTATCGGCACGTGAACGCCGGCGAGTACGCCGCCGCCCAGGCCGCGCTGGGCACGCCCGCCGAGATGGCGGCACTCTTGGCCGGACTGCTGGAGGGGATCGGCCACGGCTCGGGCGACTACGTCAGCGACGGCGTCCACCGGGCCCTCGGCCGCGCACCGAGGGCGTTCGACGACTACGTCAAGGCGACGGCTGCCGCCGGCGGCTGGCCGGAGCCGCCGATCCGACACCGGGTATGAGGGTGACCGGACGGTGCCGGCGGTCTCCTTGTCGCCGAGCGGGGTCGGCAGGAAGGGGTGGTAGCCGAGGATGACGGGGTTGGCGGCGGCCTCGACGAGCAGCCGCACCTGCTCGCCGCCCGCGGCGGGCGCGGCGACGCGGACCCACTGGTTCTCCGGGTTGAGGCCCTTCACCGGGGTGCCGTCGGGCCGGTAGACCAGCCCCTCGCACTGGAATCCCGGCATGTTGGCGTCGAATCCGAGGTCCAGGAGCGCCTCGACGGTCCGACCCGACCAGGCGGCGGGCACCGTACCGGTGACGGTGAACCAGCTCGTGCCCCAGGGGACGCCCCACTGGTCGCCGGCCGCGATGGGCTCGGGCACCGCCGCCAGGCCCTCGGCGACCGGGACGGGCTCGTGCGGTCATCATGCATCAGGGAGCTCCTCACAGTAGACGGACAGCAGAGCGATCAGCCCTTGATCGCGCCTTCGTCCGCCTCGCGTCTAATAGGCGTCGCGGAGCCGCTCGCGTAGCGCGGCCAGGGCGGCTCGGTGCCGCCACAGCAGCAGCCCCGCCCAGGTCAGCGCCGTGAGCCCGCAGAGCAGTGCGGGCCAGCGGTAGGCACTCACTGCGGACTCGGCCCTGCGGATCTCGTCGGCGGCGCTGAACACCACCTGCCCGTCGATCGCCACTCCCACGACCTCGATAGAGTGGCTCGCGTTCGGATTCCGCTCGGCCGCCAGTGCCTTTCGGAGGTCGCCGAGCGCCTCGAATCGCACCATGTCGCCCGCGACGATCGACTTGGGCGAACCTCCGGTCAGCGTGAACCTCAGCTGCGGATGGCCCTTCAGCGTCACGGTGTTCACGACCCTGCGCGTCCGGTACCCCGTTTCGACGGCGGTCTCGGAGGTGGCGACCTCACCCGACACCGTCTCGACGTCCGACAGGGCGTAGCGGGGCGCGCTGTTGGCCGCCTGCGACTGCAGGAAGAACGCCATGCCGACCAGAAAGGCGAGGCCCACGCACGTTCTTTGCCAGGAGGAGAACGCTCTCACCCGGTGCAGCATACCCAGACCGATCTTCGCCGCCGGCGCGCTCAGGTGCTGACCCCCGCGACGCGCAGCGCGAACTCGGCGTAGGTGTCGGCGACCTCCTCCGGCGTGTACGGCACGCCGGAGCCGTACCAGTTGGCCACCCGCATGCCCATCCCGCTGATCGCGGTCACCGCCAGGAACGGGTCGGGCAGGGCGAACACGCCCTCGTCGATGCCGGCGTTCAGGATGTCGATCAGTAGTTGCCTGCCGTCGGCCCTGATCAGCAGCGCGGGGGCGGCCATCTCGGCGGAGAGCGCGTGCAGCTCGTTGTTGGCCACCGTGGCCAGCAGCGGGTATTCGGCGTGGGCCAGCACGTGCTCGCGTACGACGGCGCGCAGCCGGGAGACCGGGTCGGTGCCGCCCGCCCGCGCCAGCCTGCCGTAGTGGTCCTCGTGGCCGATCCGGATCAGCTCGGCCAGGACCTGCTCCTTGGCCGGGAAGTGGGCGTAGAGCGTGGCGGGCCGGATGCCGCAGGCCTCGGCCAGGTCCCTGATGGAGGTGCCGTGGAAGCCGCGCTCGGCGAACAGCCGCAGCGCCTCCAGCAGGATCCGGCCGGGGGTGCCTTCGAGCAGCACGCTGGGCGGCAGCCGGACCTCTTCGGCCGCGATCCTGCGTTGCTCGACGGGAATGGTCACGTTGCCTGCCGATCGATCGTTTGCCACCAGGCCCATTCTGCCCTGGAACCTAGCCTCCGGTGAGGTCGCTCTGGTTGGTCTCCTTGAGCGCCAGCGTCGAGACCAGCGAGATGATCATCGCAACGCTGATGTAGGCGGCCACGCTCCAGGACCTGCCGCCGGAGGCGGCCAGGAGCGCGGTGGCCACCAGCGGGGCGAGGCCGCCGCCGAGGACGGCGCCGAGCTGGCCCGCCAGGGAGGCGCCGCTGTAGCGCACCTCGGTGGGGAACTGCTCGGCGATGAAGGTGATCAGCGGCGAGTACATGATGACGACGCCGCCGAAGGCCAGCGC
The DNA here is from genome assembly GCF_040645915.1 of Nonomuraea sp. NPDC046570. Lineage (NCBI taxonomy): Bacteria > Bacillati > Actinomycetota > Actinomycetes > Streptosporangiales > Streptosporangiaceae > Nonomuraea > Nonomuraea sp. NPDC046570. The sequence goes on from NZ_JBEYZF010000021.1 coordinate 47,624, forward strand.
GAACGCCAGGTAGATGAGCCCGGTGTTGCCGGTGTCGAGCATCGCGAAGAAGCCGAAGCTGAAGACCGTCAGCAGGCCGGAACCCGTGACGATCATCGGGCGGCGGCCGAAGCGGTCGGACAGCTTGCCGCAGAGCGGTCCGAAGACCAGTGCCACCACGGATCCGATGGCGACCGCGATCAGCGGGACCTGGGCCGGCAGCTTGAGCTGGGTGGTGAGGTAGGAGGCCGAGAAGACCAGCAGGATATAGAAGATCACGTAGAAGCCGAACCCGGTGCCCGTCCCCAGCAGGACCTGCTTGGAGTGACGGCGGAAGACCTCCAGGACGGGTGCCCTGTGCTGGGTGTGCGTCTTGGCGAAGGCCGGGCTCTCCGGAATGCTCCGCCTGATGACCAGCCCGACGACCACCAGCACGATCGACAGCAGGAACGGCACCCGCCAGCCCCAGGACAGGAACGCGGCCTTGTCCATCCCGGCGACGCCCAGGATGGCCAGCGTCGCGAGCAGCAGACCGGCCGGTCCCGCGGCGGGGATGAAGCTGCCGTAGTAGCCGCGCCTGTGCCTGGGGGCGAACTCGGTGGTCATGAGCACCGCGCCCGCGACCTCGCCGCCGTACGAGAAGCCCTGGATGACGCGGAGCGTCACCAGCAGGATCGGCGCCCACACCCCGATCCCGGCGTAGGTGGGCAGGGCGCCCATCAGGGTGGTCGCGACCCCGGCCACGAGCAGGGTCATGACCAGCATCGACTTGCGGCCGATCCGGTCGCCGTAGTGGCCGGCGACGATCGCGCCCGCGGGGCGGGCGACGAACCCGATGGCGAAGCCGGCGAAGGCGACCAGGGTGCCGACCGTGGGGTCGTCGCTGGGGAAGAACAGGGCGTTGAACACGAGGGCCGACATGAAGCCGTAGAGCAGGAAGTCGTACTGCTCGATGACCGTGCCGACGAAGCTGGCCGCGGTGACCCGGCCGAGCGAGACCGTGGGTGGACGCTCAGAGGTGGTGGACATGGGCCTTCCTTCGTGAAGTTGGGGGGATACATCACGACGACCGAACGATCGTTAGGCAACAGTAGCGACCGATCGATCGTTAGGGAAGGTTAGGCTTCTCGGACGAAGGTCAGGAAGGAAGTGCGATGGAAGCGACGACACGGCAGGGCAGGGTCCGGGGCAGGATCAAGGACGGGGTGGCCGCTTTCCTGGGCATCCCGTACGCGGCGCCGCCCTTCGGCCCGCACCGCTTCGGGCCGCCGGCCCCGCCCGCCCCCTGGGAGGGTGTCCGCGACGCGCTGGAGTTCGGGCCGACCGCCCCGAAGCGGCCCTACCGCCCGCCGCTCGACCGCCTGATCCCCGACCCGGACATCCCCGGCGACGACTGCCTCAACCTCAACGTCTGGACTCCGGAGGGCGCCGAAGGGCTGCCGGTCATGGTGTGGATCCACGGCGGGTCGCTGCGCAACGGCTCCAACAGCCTGTCCCTCTACGACGGCGGCGCCTTCGCCCGCGACGGGGTGGTGCTGGTGTCGGTCAACTACCGGCTCGGGGTCGAGGGCTTCGCGGTCTTCCCCGACGCCCCGAGCAACCGCGGCCTCCTCGACCAACTGGCCGCGCTGCGCTGGGTGCGGGACAACATCGCGGCCTTCGGCGGCGACCCCGGCAACGTCACCGTGTTCGGCGAGTCCGCGGGGGCGATCAGCATCGGGGCGCTGCTGGCCGGCCCGCACTCGGCCGGGCTGTTCCACCGCGCCATCCTGCAGAGCGGCCCGCCGCACGCCGTCTCCCCCGAGGACGGGGCCAAGATCACCCGGATCATCGCCAAACGGCTCGGCGTCGCGCCGACCGCCGCGGCCTTCGCCGCCGTGGACCGGGAACTGCTGCTGACCGCCCAGGCCGAGGCCACCGCCAAGGGCAATCCGCTCAGCGGCGGCGCGGGCTTCCAGGTCGTCATCGACGGCGACACCGTCCCGTCGCATCCGCTGGAAGCCCTGCGCGCGGGTACGGCAGGCGAGATCGACCTCCTGGTGGGCTCCAACACCGAGGAGTACCGGCTGTGGTTCGTGCCGACCGGGGTGGTCGACCGGGTGGGCCGGCTGGCCCTGCGGCTGGCCCTGGCCAAGTTCAGGATCAAGGGCCGGGTGGCCAAGGTCTACCAGGCGAACCGGCCGGGGGCGAGGCCCGGCGAGATTCTCGGCGCCCTGGCCACCGACCTGCTGCTGCGCGTACCGCTGAACCGGCTGGCCGACTCCCGGGCCAGGACGTTCGTGTACGAGTTCGGCTGGCGCTCGCCCATGGAGGGCCTGGGCGCCTGTCACGCGCTGGAGATCGGGTTCGTCTTCGACACCCTGCGCACTCCGGGGCAGCTCACCCTGGCGGGTCCCGACGCGCCCCAGGAGTTGGCCGACGCCATGCACCGCGCCTGGATCGCCTTCGCCGAATCCGGCGACCCCGGCTGGCCCGCCTGGGACGCGACCCGGCCGGTCATGCTCTTCGACCAGCCGGGTCCCGCTGTCGTCAGGGGTCCGCGCGACGACGAGCTGAGCCTCTGGCCTTAGGGGATCTGCGTGGCCAGGGCGTTGCGGCGGACGGAGGACCAGGTGCTGGTGTCGGCGCAGATGCGGCAGCCCGCGCCGAAGAACTCGCCGCGCGCCTCCTCGTCGCCCATGAGCTGGAAGCGGAACCACGCCGTCGTCGGAGCCGCGAAGGGACCGGGGTCGCCGACGACGGTGAAGTGGTTGGCGCCCCTGACCTCACCGTAGATCGCGGGGATGTGGTCGGCGTCGTTGTAGAAGGCCTTGACCAGGGACGGCCAGACGATGCTGTCGTACTGCCCCGCCAGGATGAACATCGGCCCGTGCACCGCGTCGACGTTGGCCAGCGGTCCCGGCTGGATCGGCAGGATCGTGTCCACCCGGGAGTCGTCACCGACGACGATGGCGCCGGCGCCGCCCTGGGAGTGGCCTGACGCGCCGATGCGGTCCAGGTCGACGCGGTTGTACATGATGCTGTTCGGGTCGGCGTTCCGGCCGGCGAGCAGATCGATCCCGGCCCGCATCGAGATGCCCAGGTTGGACTGCGGGGTGTTGGCCGCGGCCACGATGAAGCCGTGGCTGGCCCAGTGCAGCAGCAACTCGCGGTAGACCACCGGGAAGGCGAACGTTCCGTTGCCCCAGACGATCACCGGGTGGCGGAGCTGGCTCTGCGCGATGTCCCGGGGGTAGTACAGGGTGGTGATCGCGCCCACGTCCACGGCGGTGGCGTAGGGGCCGGGGGCGCCCCAGTTCCCGCCGACGGACGGGAAGCCGGTGCCGGTGGCGGCGGTGTCGGCGGTGGCGGTGTTCGGCAGGCCGGTGAGGGCCAGCACGAGGGCGATCAAGGGGACGAGCAGTCTGCGGAGCATGGGGGGTTCTCCTGACTGGGCTGGGGGCGTGGGAAGTGAACGGGATGTTGCGTCCGCCGCACTTCTCGTTTGATCGCACATCCTGATTCAGGCGGCGCCCGCCGTCTCTCCGCTTTCGCGGCAATGATTGACGCACGGGTTTGTGCGATGTGACGATCCCTGGATGCTCGACCTCCACGCCCGCATGGCCCGGCGCAGCAGGGAACTCACCCGGGCGGTGGTCGCGCGATGCGAGTCCGAGGTGCCCTTCTACCGGGAGCTGCCCAGGGAGGTCCTCGACGAGGAGGTCAGCCGGTCGGTCACGGCGGTGCTCGGGCTGATGCTGCGGACGCTGCGCGAGGGCGAGGCGCTCGGTCCCGGCACCCTGACCGAGCTCATCGCGTGGTCTGCCCGGCGAGCCGAGGAACGCGTCCCGCTGGAGGCCGTGCTCACCGCCTACCTCATCGGCGCCGAGGTCTGGTGGGGTGCGCTGGCGGAGGCCGCGACACCCGGGGAACTGGCCGGGGCGGGCATGGACCTGCTCGGCTGCCTGCGCTCGGCCCTACCTGCCGTCGCCATCGCCCACCTACAGGCGCAGGAGGACATCCGCAGCGAGGAGGGGAAGGTACGGCGGGCGCTGGTGAGCGCGCTGCTGTCCGGCCAGCCGTACGAGGCGCTGGCCGAGGCGGCACGGGTGACGATCGCGGCCTCCTACGAGGTGCTGGAGATCCGCTTCACCAGTGCCCGGCCGGCCGACCGCCGTACCGTCAGGTTCGTGCAGTCCGCCCTGGACGCGAGTACGGGCACGCCGGTGCTCGCCGTCCTCGACCACACGGGCGGGGTGGCGCTGCTGCCGGGCGCGCCCGATCTGCGCGCCCTGGTGGGCAGGGTGGCCGAGGCGGGCGGGCGGCCCGTCGTGGTGGCCGCCGCCCTGGCCGCCGAACCCGGTCTGATCCCCGAGGCCGCCGAGGAGGCGGGCCGGGTCATGGAGATCGTGCGGCGGCTCGGCCGCCCGCCGGGGCTCTACCGCTTCGACGACGTCCTCCTCGAATACCAGTTGGCCAGGCCCGGGGGCGGGCTGACCAGGCTCGCCGCCAAGCTCGACCCGCTGGACGGCCACCCCCACCTGGTCAGCACCCTGCGCGCGTTCGTGAACCGCGGTCACAACCGCAGCCAGGCCGCCAGGGACCTGCACATCCACCGCAACACCCTGGACTACCGGCTGCACCGGGTGACCGCCCTGACGGGCCTCGACCTCGCGGTCCCCGCCGAGGCCCGCCTGCTGGAGGCGGCCCTCACCGCCAAGGACCTCTGTACCTCCGCCTGAGCCCTTTTCTCCGGATCACTTCATGCGACCTAGCCGCGACGCCATGATGGAGCCATGTCAGCGCGCATTCTGAAATGGGTCGGTGGCACCCTTTTCGCGGGGACCGCCATCGGGATGAGCGTCTATTTCGCCCGTGTCGGGTTGGAGCGGGCCGACCAGGCGGCCAGCGTGATCAGCGCGTTCGTCGCCCTCGCCGGTCTGGCACTGGCGATCTACGCGATGGTGAGAGACCGCCGGGCAGGCGAGCAGGCTCCGGCCGCCGGCGGCCCGTCCGAGGTCAGGAACACCATCAGCGGCGGCACCTTCCACGGCCCGGTCACGCAGGGCCGCGACTTCGACCAGATCGCCCTCGGCTCCCCGCCGCCCCGTTCCTCGGACGAGCCCGGCAGCACCACCGCTGGATGACGTGATGAGCGGAGACACCCACAACCACATCAGCGGCGGGACCTTCTTCTCCACGGTGATCCAGGGCCGCGACCTGACCGTCCAACTGCCGCCGCAGGTGACTCCCGCACTGTCCGGGCTGCCCGCGGGCTCACCGGCGTTCACCGGCCGCATCGATGATCTCCAGACGGTGCTGGACGGCCTGGCCCCCCACGCCACGGCGACCGGGGAGACGGCCGCCGGATCAGCCGTGGTGGTGACCGCGGTCGGCGGGATGGGCGGGGTCGGCAAGACCGAGCTGGCCGTCCAGGCCGCTCGCGCCGCGCTGGCGCGGGGCTGGTTCCCGGGCGGCGTGCTGTTCGCCGACATGTTCGGCTACGACCCCGCTCGCCGGGTGGAGGTGGGCCAGGCGCTGGAGGGATTCCTCCGCGCCCTGGGGATTCCGCCGCCGCCCGCACCGCCATGGCCAAGGATCTCCCCCTGGCGATGTGGGACTTCCTGCAGTTGCGGCGGCACTCCAACGACTGGGTCACCTTGTCCACCCTCGCCCTCGAGGCCGCCCGACACCTCGGCGACCGGGACGGCGAGGGCCGGGCGCTGACCACGCTCGGGATCGCCCTGCGCGAGGTTCGGCGCTTCCAGCGACACTCCAGGAGGCCGCACGGTTGTGTCGCGCCACCGGCGACCGGCACTGCGAGGGCATAGCCGTCAACTTGACCCGGCCCTTAAGGACCGGGCTTGGAGGTAGGGCACTACTGGCTGTGGTGTGGCCTCCTCCGTCCAGACCACCTATGGGGTGGCTGGGACGCGTGACTCACGCCCCGCAATCCACGCGGCCTCGCCGCGTGCGGCGATGTTGCGGGAAGCATTCCGGTCGGCGTGGGCAACGACCCCGCAGTTCCGGCAGATGAAGAGGGCCTGGTTGACCCGGTTGTTCTTCTCGATGTGGTGGCAGTCGGCGCATTCCTGACTGGTGTAGGCCGAATCGACGTGCACCAGCGGGACGCCCGCCCGCCGCGCCTTGTACTCAAGGAAGGTCCCGAGCTGGTGGAAAGCCCAGGAGTGGAGCGTGACCCGTTGGGGCTTGCGGAGCCGTACCCTCTCCCGGATTCCGCCCAGGTCTTCCAGGGCGATACCGCAGGAGGTGCGTGCAGCCTCGGTCACGATCTTCTTCGAGATGATGTGGTTGACGTTCGCGGCGTGCCGCTGCTCTTTGCGGCGGCGATGCTTGAGCCGTCGTCTCGCGGACTTGGCGCCCTTGGCCTGGAGCTTGCGGCGAAGTTCGAGCTGCCGCTTGCGGTGCCGGTTCAGAGCACGTCCGTTGAACGGCGTCATGCCGTCCACGGTGGCGATGTCGACGATGCCGAGGTCCACGCCGAGCCAGCCGTCGGGGTGCTCGTTGAGCGGGGCTTCGGGTACCTCGCACACGGCGATCAGGTAGAACACGCCGTCGCGTTCGATCAGATCGGACTCGCCCTTGCGGTGTTCACGCAGCGTCTTGAGCGTGTCGGCGGAACAGACGAAGCGGACGTTCTTGATACGCCCGGCGGTGGTCCAGATACTGAGGGTCTGAGCGTCGTACTGCCAGCTCAGACACCGGTCGTCAAACGGGTGCGCCGCCTGTGGACGGAAGGTGATCGGCTTGGACTCCGCTTTGGTCCGGCGCTTTGAGCTCTTCTTGCCGAGGTTCCCGGCACGGATGTTCGCCTTCAATGTGGTGTAGGCATCGCGGACCTTCTTGATGGTGTGCTGAGCGGCCTGTGCCCCCAGCCCCCGCGTCTTCAACTCGGCGTAGGTGTGCTTGCGCAGCTAGCTCATACTCACGCGGCACGCCGTGCTCGAATGCCACGGCCGACACCCAGTTCGCGGCGTCGTTGACCGCCCGCAGGGTCACCGACAGCGTGGAGGCCTGATCGGCCTCCGGCATCAGCTTCACCTGCACGACGATCTTCACATGGAAGATCGTGCCATCCATGTCACCACGCTGGGAGCCAAACCCCAACCTTCGCAGGGGCCGTACGGTGGTCTACACCCTCCACGCACACTTGGTCTTTACACCCAAAATACCGGCGCGGACCGTTCACCGACGAAATCCTCACGCGATGCGAAGAAATCATGCGGGCCGTCTGCGCCGACTTCGAGACCGAGCTGGTCGAGTTCAACGGCGAGCGTGATCACGTGCACCTGCTGGTGCACTACCCGCCGAAAGTCTCCCTGTCCAGGCTGGTCGGCTCCCTCAAAGGCGTGTCCGGAGATTGCGACAGGAATACCCCGACCACATCCGCACATACCTGCGGGGCGCCCACTTCTGGTCACCCTCGTACTTCGCAGCCTCGTGCGGCGGAGCACCGCTGTCCATCATCAAGCAATACATCGAAAACCAGAAACACCCAGGCTGAACCGCTCCCCGAAAGTTGCCGTCACCGCACCACTCGGCCCTTGGCAGGCCTCCCCCGCTGCCGCTTCCTCCCGAGCGTGAACGCCCGGGCTTCCACGACAGATCACGCTGAACCACATGGCGAGCGCCCTCAGGGAGACCCGGCGGTTCGACGAGGCCATGGCCGTTCACCACGAGGTGCGGGAGATCTACCGTGACGCCGGCAACCGGCGCGGCGAAGCAGGCGCGCTGTACGACCTCGGCGTCACCCTCCAGCAGGCGAGACGGTTCGCGGAAGCCGTCACCGCCCACGAACTGGACCTGGGGGTCTGCCGCGAGCTCGGCGACCGCGGCGGCACAGCCTCGGCGCTGACCGGCCTGGGGAACGCGCTGCACGAGGTGCGGCGGTTCGACGAGGCCATCTCCGCCCACCAGGACGCCATCCAGGTCTGGCGCGAACTCGACGACCGGCACAGCGAAGCGGTGGCGCTGACCAGCCTGGGCCTGGCCCTGCAGGAGACGCACCGGTTCCTGGAGGCTGTCACCGCCCACCAGGACGCCGCCCGGATCTACCACGACATGGACGACCTGCACAGGGAGGGCCAGGCGCTGACCGGCCTCGGCCTCGCCCTGCGCCAGGTGGGGCGCTTCGAGGAGGCCGTCACGGCTCAGACCACCGCCGCCGCGATCTTCCGTGACACCGGCGACCGGCACAGCGAGGAGATCGCGCTGGGCAACGTCGAACTGGTTCAGGCGTCGTGGCGTTCCGCGCGCGCCCGCGCCCAGGCCCGGCGGCTGGCGCTGCGGGCCACGTTCGCCATGGGCGGCGGCGTGGCCGTGACCTGGTGGTTGAGCTGGCAGGCCGGCGTCGCGGCCGCCGTCGTGATCGCGACCGCCGACGCGATCCGAAGCGCGGCGCGTCGACGCCGCTCACCCCCGGCCCCGGACAAGAACAGACGGCCGCCGACGGCCGAACCATCAAAGCCCCACTGAGTCCGAACGAAGGCAGGCGAGGCCCGCCACCGATCCGGGTGCCGAGCTCTACGCACCCGATGCGGCACGCCCAGGTCACGACAGTCGACCAGCCCGGCCCACTCGGCTCGCAGGATCTCCTCCGGCAACCCGGCGCCTCCCCGTGTGGCCACCGTATGCCCCGGGTCACACCCGAGCCGCCTGTCAGATCCTCGCCGCCCGGCAGGCCAGCTGGAGTGCGAGCCTCTGCTGCGGGTCGTCGAGGTCGGCCTGCAGCAGGGTCTCGATGCGGCGGATGTTCCTGCTCACCGCGTTGCGGTGCATGTGCATCTCCTCCGCCGCACGCGCGGGCGAGCCATGATGGTCCAGGTAGGCGCGCAGGATGCCGAGCAGGTGTCCGGGCCGGTCGCCGCCGAGGTCGAGGATGGGCTGGAGCAGTTCCCTGACCGCCTGCTGGGCGGTGTCGGAGGAGTACCACTCCTCCAGCATCCGGTCCAGTCCGGCCAGGTCGTAGGTCGCGAGGGGGAGAGGGCTGCGGCGCAGCGCCGTACGGGCCTCGGAGGCCGAGGTGCGCAGGCCGAGCAGGCCCTGGTGCGCGGTGCTCACCCCGCAGCGCAGCTCGGCCCCCGCCGGGCGGACCCGGTCGAGCAGGCGGCCCGCGTCGCGGATCGCCTCGCGCAGCCCGGCCCGGCCCTGGTCGCGCGGCTGGGTACGGACGACCACCAGCGCGTCGCCCGCCAGGGCGCCGTTCCAGGACGACCCGACGATCTCGCGCACCGCCCGCGCCGCCCGGGGGGCCACGGTCTCCAGCAGGGCGTAGCGTTCCGGGCCCTCGTCCATCACCGGCTCCAGGCGCAGCACGATGTGCCATTCGTCGACGGGCAACCCGAGGGCTCTGGCCCTCGGGGCCAGTTCCTGCGCCTGCTTCTCCGGCGCGACCAGCAACTCGGTCAGCAACTGCGCGCGCGAGCGGCCGGGCAACTCGTCGGCGGGTCCCGCCGCGGCGGCCAGCGCCGACAGCCGCAGCACGATCCCGGTGGCCCTGCCCAGATGCCCGCCAGGCTCGTCGGCGGAGAAGGCGGTGCCCTCGGCGCGCACCTCGACCCCGAGCGCGGCGCTCGCCTCCTGCGCGATCCGCTCGGGCACGCCCCCCGCCCGCAGCACGCCCTCAGCCGCCTCCGTCGCCCTGACCAGCGCGTCGGAGGCGTCACCCGCGATCGCCCTGTCGATGGCCACGACCAGCGCCGCCAGATCACCCTCCGCCGCGAGCAGCGCCACCCCGCCCCGCTCGGCGAGCGCGGCGGCGCTGCGGCCGATCTCGGCGGGCGCGGTGAGCACCAGCGCCGCCACGCCCGCCGCCGCCGCGTCGCGCAGGGCGACGTCCAGCCGGTATCCCGCCGCGTCCCTGGAGGCCGCCCCGGTCAGCACCAGCACCGCGCCCGGCGGCTGCCCCGCCACGTCCCTCAGATCCTCGACCAGGCCCACCCCGGAGGCGGCTCCCGGCGTCTCCGGTCCCGCCAGGACCCTCAGCTCTTCCAGCAGATACATGCCCCAAGTGTGCCACCAGCACATCGAACTCTCAAAAAGGTGCTCCCAGCACACTAAGCCTGACCTGCGATTTCATAACCTGGACGGGTGGACATCGACACCGGGCTGCTCCCCGCATTCGCGAGAGGCTGCGCCGTCCTCGGCTCAGGAGGCGGCGGGCCCGTGATGATCGCGCGCGCCGCCGCGCTGCAGGCGCTGGAGGATCTCGGCCCCGTCCACGTCGTCCAGCCCGCCGAGCTGGACCCCGAGCTGCTGGTCATGCCGGTCGGCACCGCGGGCTCCTCCGCGGTGATGTCGGAGCGGATCGGCGGCACCGAAGAACCCGTGCACCTGCGCGACAAGATCGAGGAGCTGTACGGCATCCGCGTCGGCGCCCTCATGGCCAGCGAGATCGGCGGCGCCAACGGCTGTCTCGCCGTCGCCTGGGCGGCCCGGCTCGGCCTGCCGCTGGTGGACGCCGACGGCATGGGCCGCGCGTTCCCCGGCATGGACCAGACCGTGATGCAGCTGCGCGGCATCGCCGCCACCCCCGCGGTGGCGTGCGACGAACGCGGCCGGACGCTGGTCATCGACCACGTGACGGGCCGCTGGCTGGAGCGGCTGGTCCGCGCCTCCCTGGAGGCGTTCGGCGGCCAGGTGGCGACCAGCGAGTACATCATGCGCGGCGACCAGGTCGCCACCGCCACCTCACTCGGCTCGGTCACCCGCGCGGTAGAGCTCGGCACCTCCCTGCCCGCCCCCCTGATCACCGGCAAGGTGGCCGAGGCGGCGAACTCCATCCTGATCGAGGGTCTCGGCCCCGACCTGGGCAGGCTCGCCAGGATCGAGGCGGAGAGCGAGTTCCTCGCGGTCATCGAGGACGGCGAGCCCGTGGCGGTCGTCCCCGACATCATCGCGATGCTCGACACCCACACCGGCGAGGTCGTGCAGACCGAACAGGTCAGGTACGGCCTGCGGGTCAGCGTGCTGAGCGTCCCCTGCGACCCGGTCTGGCACACCCCCGAGGGCCTCCGCCTGGCGGGTCCCGCCGCCTTCGGCCTGACCGGGCTCCCCGCCGTCCCCACCCAAGGCTCCCCCACCCAGAGCTCCCCCTCCGCCCCGGCCGCCCCCTCTGGCCGGGCGCACTCCCCCGGCCCGTCCGGTTCCCCCTGCCGGACGGGCACCCCCACTTCCCCCGCTCCCCCCACCTCCCCCACGGGCCCGACCGGCTCCCCCCGCCGGTCGGGCTCCCCCCTTCAGAGCGGCGAGCGGGAAGGGGCCTCGTGAAGGCGGGCGTGGACGTCGGGCCCACCAACACCGACGCCGCCCTCCTCGACGAGCACAGCAGGGTGCTCGCCACCGTCAAGGTCGCCTCCACCCCCGACGACCCCGTCGCCAGCGTCCAGGCCGCGCTCGGGCGCCTGCCCCGGCCCGAGCTGACCCAGGTCGCGGTGGGCCTGCGCGGCGCCGCCACCTCGGTGACCAAGCGCCGCGGCCTCCGCAAGGTCGCCGTCCTCCGCATCAGCGGCCACTCCGCGCGGGCGGTACGGCCCCTGTTCGGCTGGCCGCAGGACCTGCGCGCGGCCGTCAGCGCGGGCACCGAGATCGTGGACGGCGGCGGCGGGCTCGACCGCGAGGACTGGACGCCCCTGGACCGCGACGCCGTCGCCCGCTTCGCCGCCCGGATGGCGGGCACGGCGCAGGCCGTCGCCGTCACCGGCCTGTTCTCCCCGCTGGACGACGAGCAGGAGCACGAGGCGGCCGAGATCATCAGGGCCGAGCTCGGTGACCTGCCGATCGCGCTGTCGGCCGACCTCGGCTCGCTCGGCCTGCTGGAGCGCGAGAACGCCACCGTCCTCGACGCCGCGCTCTCCGGTTTCGCGAGCGCGGTCGCCGAGCGGCTGGCCGCCACGCTCACGGGTCTCTCCCCCGGCGCGGCCATGTTCGTGACCCGCGGCGACGGCACGCTGATGAGCCTGGAGCACCTCGCCAGGCACCCGGGGCTCAGCCTGGGCAGCGGCCCCGCCAGTGTGGTGCGCGGCGCGGGCGTGCTGACCGGGCTGGAGGACGCCGTGGTCGCCGACGTGGGCGCGGACCGCATCAGCGTCCTCGCGCTGGCCGGCGGCTTCCCCGAGGAGGCCGTCGACGGGGCCAGCATCGGCGGGGTGTCCGTCGGGTTCCGCATTCCCGGCCTGATCCGGGTGCCCAGGCCGTTCGATCCCGCGGAGCTGGCCGAGGCCGTGGACCGGCTCCAGCCGGGTGCCGGGCGGCTGCCGCTGGTCGTGGTCGGCGGCGGGGCGCACGCCGTACGGGAAGGGCTGCATCCCGAGCACGGGCTGGGCGCGGGGGCCATCGGTGCGGCCGTCAGTCCCGTGGGCGGCCAGTACGAACGGATCATCCGGCTGCCCGACCGCTCCGCGCTGCCCGCCGCGGTGGAGGCGGTGGTCGAGGAGGCCAGGGCGAGCGCCGTACGGGCCGGGGCCGACCCCCGGCACGTGCGGATCCTCGACGTGCACGACACCCGGCTCGCCTACCTGCCCGGCCAGTTCGTCCGAGTTCGCGCCCGAGCCGCGGGTCCCCCCTCGCGCTTGTGACCCCCCGAGAAAGGCAGCAGCGATGATCGATGAGGACTATCCCCTGGAGCGGGTGCCGCCGAGCGCCCGCTACCCCTGGTTCAACGTGGCGGTGCAGCGGTTCGGCCAGCTCTCCGACCTGACGCAGTTCCTGCTCGGCGCCACGCTGGGCGCGGGCCTGTCGTTCTGGGGCGCGTTCTGGGCGTTCACCCTCGGTTCGGTGATCCTGGAGGTCGTCTGCATCTTCGTCGGCATCGCCGGCATGCGCGAGGGCCTGTCCACCTCCATGCTCGCCCGGTGGACCGGTTTCGGCCGGTACGGCTCGACGCTCATCGGCGTCATCATCACGCTCAGCCTGTTCGGCTGGTTCGGCGTGCAGACCGCGGTCTTCGCGACCGGCCTGCACTCGATCATGTCCTGGCTCCCGCTGTGGGCCTGGTCCCTGATCGCCGGACTCGGCGTGACGCTGCTGGTCATCCGCGGTTTCAAGGTGATGGGCATGACGGCGTTCATCACCGTGCCCGCCTTCCTCGGCCTGGCCGGATGGGCGATGTGGGTGGAGATCTCCAGGCACGACCTGGGCACCCTGGTCGCCTCCTCGCCGTTCGGGGAGCCGATCACCATCGCGACCGGCGCCACGATCGTCGCGGGCTCCTACATCATCGGCGCGGTCACCACCCCCGACATGACCAGGTTCAACCGCAACACCGGCGACGTGGTCAAGCAGACACTGGTCGGCATCTCGCTGGGCGAGTACGTCCTCGGCCTGGCCGGCGTGCTGCTGGCCTACGCGGTCAAGTCCTCCGACGTGATCGCGATCATCACCGCCTCCTCCGGCGTGATCGGCGTCATCGTGCTGATCTCCGCCACCGTGAAGATCAACAACTGGAACCTCTACTCCTCCTCGCTCGGCCTGCTCAACGCCGTCGAGTCGACCACCGGCGTCCGGCTCAACCGCGCCGCCGTCACGATCGGCATCGGCCTGCTCGGCAGCCTCCTCGCCGCCGCCGGCATCCTGGAGCGCTTCACCGACTTCCTGCTGATCCTCGGCGTCATCACCCCGCCGATCGCCGGGATCATGGTCGCGGAGTACTTCGTGGTGAAGCGCTGGCGCCCGGTCCTGGACAGCTCCCGCGCGATGGGCAGGCTGCCCGACACCGAGCCCGCCTGGGTGCCCGCCACGCTGGTCATCTGGGCCGCCGCCGCGCTGTTCGGCTGGCTCAGCGACCACCACCAGTGGATCGGCATCCCGGCGCTCAACTCCCTGCTCCTGGCCGGTGTGGCCTACATCGTGGCCGGCAAGCTCGGGCTGGTCCGCGGAACCCGCGAAACCCTCGTCGAGCAGCCCGCCCTCACCGTCTGACAGAAAGTCCCCCTCATGCGCATCGGTATCGACGTAGGCGGCACCAACACCGACGCCGCCCTCATCGGCGACGACGGCCAGGTGCTGGCCACCGTCAAGACCCCCACCACCGCGGACGTCACCGGCGGCGTCGCCAAGGCCCTCACGGGCCTCGACGCCACCGAGGTGTCCGCGGTGATGATCGGCACGACCCACTTCGTCAACGCCCTGGTGGAGGCCGCCAGGCTGGAGCCGGTCGCCGCCGTACGGCTCGGCCTGCCCGCCACGGCCGCGCTGCCACCCCTGGTCGACTGGCCCGAGCGGCTGCGCGAGGCCGTCGAGGGCGCGGTGTACCTGTGCCACGGCGGGCACGAGTACGACGGCACCCCCATCTCCGACCTGGACCCCGAGGAGCTGAGGCGGGTCGCCGCCGACATCAGGGCGCGCGGCCTGCGCTCGGTCGCGATCTCCTCGGTGTTCTCCCCCGTCAGCGACGAGTCCGAGCGGCGGGCGGCGGAGATCCTGGCCGCCGAGCTCGGCCCTGACGTACACCTGTCGCTGTCCAGCGAGATCGGCAGGGTCGGCCTGCTGGCCAGGGAGAACGCCACCATCGTGAACGCCGCCCTGCGCCCGCTGGCCGACCGTACGGTGGCCGCGTTCGGCGAGGCGCTGCGGGTGGCGGGGATCGACGCGCCGCTGTTCCTGTCGCAGAACGACGGCACGCTGATGGACGTGGCGCACGCCCGCCGCTACCCGGTGGCGACCTTCGCCTCGGGGCCGACCAACTCGATGCGCGGGGCCGCGTACCTGTCCGGGCTGACCGACTGCGCGGTCGTCGACATCGGCGGCACCACCACCGACGTGGGCATCCTGTCCGGCGGCTTCCCGCGCGAGGCGGCGGGCGAGGCGCTGGTCGCCGAGGTGCGCACCAACTTCCGCATCCCCGATGTGCTGTCGATCGGGATCGGCGGTGGCTCGATCGTCGCCGAGGACGGGTCCGTCGGGCCGCGCAGCGTCGGCTTCCGGCTGACGTCGGAGGCGCTGGTCTTCGGCGGTTCCACGCTCACCGCGACCGATCTGGCCGTCGCCGCGCGCCACGCCGCCATCGGCGACGTCTCGCTCGTCGCCGGGGTGAACCCGGAGCGCTCCTTGAAGATCATCGCGGAGCGGGTGGCGGAGGCGGTGGACCGCATGCGCACCTCCTCGGATCCGCTGCCCGTCGTGCTCGTCGGCGGCGGCAGCATCCTGATCAGCGAGCTGCCCGGCTTCGACCACGTGCGCAGGCCCGCCCACTTCGAGGTGGCCAACGCGGTCGGCGCGGCCATCGCCCAGGTGGGCGGCGAGGTGGACCGGGTGTTCTCCGGGCCGCGCGAGGCCGTGCTCAAGGAGGCCAAGGAGGAGGCCGTCGCCCGCGCCGAGCGCGCGGGGGCGACCGCGGGCAGCGTACGGATCGTGGACGTGGAGGAAGTACCGCTCGCCTACCTGCCGGGTGACGCCATCCGGATCAGGGTGAAGGCCGTCGGCGACCTGGACCTGGAGAAGAACAATGCGTGAGATCGGGATCGACCAGCTGGACGACATGGCCCGCGGCGCCGGGATCCTCGGCACCGGCGGCGGCGGCGACCCGTACATCGGCAAGCTGCTGGCCCGCGAGGCCATCCGCAGGCACGGCCCGGTGCCCCTGTACGACATCGGCGAGGTGCCCGCCGACGCGACCGTCGTGCCCGTCTCGGGCATGGGCGCGCCGACGGTGCTGCTGGAGAAGCTCCCCGCGGGCACCGAGGAGCTCACCGCGCTGCGCGCTCTGGAGGCGGTGATCGGCCGGCCCGCCACCCACATCGTGCCCATCGAGGTCGGCGGCGTGAACTCGATGATCCCCATCGCCGCCGCCGCCCAGGCGGGACTGCCGCTGGTGGACGGCGACGCGATGGGCAGGGCCTTCCCCGAGGCGCAGATGGTGCTCCCGACGCTGATCGGCGTGTCGAACACGCCGATGGCGCTGGCCGACGACAAGGGCAACACGCTGGTCGTGGACGCGGTGTCCAACCGCTGGGCCGAGCGCATCTCCAGGGCCGCGTGCGTGCAGATGGGCTGCCAGGTCTCCACCGCGGACACGGTCCTGCGCGGTGACCAGCTACGCGACGGGCTGGTGCCCGCCACGCTGACGCTGGCGGAGAACCTGGGCCGGGCCGTACGGCTGGCCCGCGCCGAGCACGCCGACCCGGTCGCGGCCGCGCTCGGCGTGCTCGGCGGGGTGCGGCTGTTCACCGGCAAGGTCGTCGACGTCGAGCGGCGCACCACCGGCGGGTTCGCCCGCGGGCGGGCGCGGCTGGAGGGGACGGGCGCGCTGGAGCTCAGCTTCCAGAACGAGCACCTGCTCGCGCGCAGGGACGGCGAGATCGTGGCCACCACGCCGGACCTGATCTGCGTGCTCGACACCGACTCCGGCGAGCCGGTGACGACCGAGGCGATGCGGTACGGCCTGCGGGTCACGGTCATCGCCGCGCCCTGCGACCCCCGCTGGACGTCTCCGGCCGGACTGAAGCTGGCGGGCCCCCGCTACTTCGGCTACGACTGCGACTACCTGCCCCTACCGGCCGCCTGAGCCACTCCCATCGCCGCCCCGGGTCCCGCTTCCTTGGACCTGGGGCGGCGATGCGCCGGGCAAGGACCTCTACGCGCCTTCGATCCCGGTGTTCAACGACATCGCCTCGATCGACTCCAGGACTACGGCACGCATCGCCGTCTCGGCCTCGCGGGCCTGGCCCAGCTGGATGGCCTCGGCCACGTCGGCGTGCATGCGGATCGCCGCCGCCTCGGGCTCGGCCGGCATCAGGTTGTGATGGGTACGGCCGGCCAGCACCTCCGCCACGACCTGCCCCAGCGCCGAGAACATGTCGTTGCCCGAAGCCTCCAGGATGGTGCGATGGAACATCGTGTCGTGTTCCAGGTAGGCGTCCAGGTCGCCGCGCTTGGCCGTCACCGACATGCCGATGACCGCCGACATGAGTGTGCCGCACTGCTCCGGCGTGCACCGGGTGGCGGCGAGTGAGGCGGCGACCGGTTCGAGGCCGCAGCGCAGCTGGCTCAGGGACTCGAGCTGGGCCATCCGGTCGGGCCCGTCCAGCCGCCAGCGGATGATCCGGGGGTCGAAGACGTTCCACTGGGAGCGAGGCAGCACGGTGACGCCGATCCGCCGCCTGCTCGCCACCACCTGCATGGACTCCAGCACGCGGATGGCCTCGCGCATGACCGTGCGCGACACCCCGAGGCTCTCCTCCAGCTGCTCGATGCGGAGCACCTCGCCCTCGGGGGTCTCTCCCGAGACGATCGCCAGCCCCAACCGGTCGAGCACACGGTCGTGCAGCCCTCCTGAACGGTCGGTCGGCTGCGGTCTGTCCGGCCCACCAGGCATGCGTCCGCCTCTCTGATTCATATGCTTTATTAACTTGGTACTTGCTTTGGATCGTATTTTTGCCTCAATATACTCAGACATCGTGGCGTCAGGGACAGGATCTTCATGAGCGTTGCAGAATTGGTAGCACCTTTGGTGATCGTGATGGGGGTGACCGGCGCCGGCAAGACCACCGTCGGACACGCCCTGGCCGACTCGCTGAAGGTCGACTACGCCGACGCCGACGCCTTCCACAGCGAGGACAACGTCGCGAAGATGAGCGCCGGCGAAGCGCTGGACGACGCCGACCGCGAGCCCTGGCTGCACGCGATCGCCGCCTGGCTCGGCGCGCACGCGACGTCCGGCGGGGTCGTGAGCTGCTCCGCGCTCAAGCGGTCCTACCGCGACGTCCTGCGCGACAGGGCGCCCGGAGCGTGGTTCCTCTACCTGGAGGGGCCCCCCGACGTCGCCGCCGCCCGGGTCAGCGGACGCGAAGGGCACTTCATGCCGGTCTCCCTGGTCGCCGCGCAGTACGCGGCGCTCGAACCGCTCACCGACGACGAGCCCGGCCTGACCGTCGACTTCGTCGCCTCCGCCGAGCACATCGTCGGGCGGGTGCTTCGCGTCCTCGCCGAATCCCAGAAGGAGGTCGTGTGAGCGACACCCAGACCGCCGCCGCCGAGAGCGGCTCCGTCGAACTTCGCGGGGTAAGCAAGTCGTTCGGCGGGGTGACCGTCGTCGACGACCTCGATCTGTCGGTACGGCCGGGGGAGTTCCTCTCCCTGCTCGGCCCGTCGGGCTGCGGCAAGACGACCACGCTGCGCATGCTCGCCGGTTTCGAGCAGCCCGACCGCGGCGAGGTCCTCATCTCGGGCGCGGCCGTCCAGCACCTGCCGCCGCACAAGCGCGACATCAACACCGTCTTCCAGTCCTACGCGCTCTTCCCGCACATGACCGTCGCCGCGAACATCGCGTACGGCCTGCGCCAGCGCCGCGGCGTCGACCGGTCGCAGATCCGCCCCCGGGTCGCCGAGGCGCTCGACATGGTGCGGATGACGCGCTTCGCCGACCGCAAGCCGAGTCAGCTCTCCGGCGGCCAGCAGCAGCGCGTCGCCCTCGCGCGGGCGCTGGTCAACCGGCCGAGCGTGCTGCTCCTCGACGAGCCGCTGGGCGCCCTCGACCGCAAACTCCGCGAGGACATGCAGGTCGAGCTGAAGCTCCTGCAGGGCCGCCTGGGCACGACGTTCGTGTTCGTCACGCACGACCAGGAGGAGGCCCTGTCGATGAGCGACCGGATCGCCGTCATGCTGAACGGCCGGATCGAGCAGATCGCCGACCCCTACACCGTGTACGAGCGGCCGGCCACCGCGTTCGTCGCCGGGTTCATCGGCCAGCAGAACTTCCTGCCCGGCACCCTCGCCGCCGGCGGCCGATCGGTCGAGATCGCCGGTGGAACGCTCCAACTCGCCGAGCCCGTCACCGCGCCGGGTGCGGGGGCCGCCGTGCGCGCCGCGGTGCGGCCCGAGGCCGTCGGCGTCGCCGAGAAGCCGCCCGCCGAGCCGGCCAACGCGCTGCCCGGCACCGTCGCCGCGGTCTCCCTCCTCGGCGACGTCCTCCAGTACCTGGTGCACGCCGACTCCGGCCAGGAACTGCTGGCCCGCGTGCCCCGCCGGCAGGCCGGCCGGCTCGCCGACGGCGCCCGGGTCTGGTGCTCCTGGACCCCAGCCGATGTCCATGTCTTCCCCGCCGAAGCCTCCACCCCAGCCCCGATCGGAAGCGCCGCATGAACCTCAACGACAACACCCCCCGGCTGCTGGCGCCCGCGGCGCGGGTGGCCGGTCTGCCCCGCCGTACCTTCCTCGCCGGTCTCGCCGCCGCGGTCGGGGCGCCGCTGCTCGCCGCGTGCGGTGGCTCTTCGGGCGGCTCCGGCGGCTCGGGGTCGGCCGCGACCCTGCGCGCGTACTCGTGGAGCGCCTACGACGACCCCAAGATGCTCGCGGAGTTCACCGCGAAGCACGGACCCAAGGTGCTCGTCGACTCCTACAGCTCCAACGAGGAGATGATCGCGAAGCTGGCGGCGGCCAAGGGGACGAGCGGCTACGACCTCGTCATCCCGACCGGCGTCTTCGTCCCGCAGATGGCCGCGAACGGCCTGCTGCAGGAGCTGGACCACGCCAAGCTGCCCAACCTCGCCAACCTGGACAAGGCCTTCCGCGGCCAGGAGTGGGACGCGGGCAACAAGTACACGGTCACCAAGTACTGGGGGACCACCGGCTTCGTCTACGACACGAAGGTGATCACCCGGGAGCTGGCCACCTGGGAGGACTTCTTCGACGCCGCCGCGAACGAGGCCAGCGGCAAGACCTCCCTGGTCGACGACCCGGGCGAGATCTGCGCCATGCTCTGTTTCGCCAGAGGCTGGCACCAGAGCACCACGGACAAGGCCCAGCTCGACGAGATCGAGACCTTCCTCGTCGACAAGCTCGCCCCGCACATCGCCGCCTACGACTCCGCCCCTGGCAGCAGCGCGATCCCGCAGGGCACGCACGCCCTCATGCACTGCTGGAACGGCGACGCCCGGCGCGGCATCCTGGCGAGCAGCGAGCAGAGCCGCTGGAAGTGGGTGCTGCCCGGCCCGAAGACCAACCTCTGGATGGACAACTGGGCGATCGTGAAGGGCAGCGCGAACTCCGACGCCGCCCACCAGCTCATCAACTACGTGCTCGACCCGGCCGTGGCCATCAAGCAGGTCGACTTCGTGGGGTACGGCACCGGCATCACCGGCAGCGAGGAGGAGGCCGGGAAGCTCAAGCTCGGGCTGCTCGACATGATCTTCCCGCCCGCCGCCCAGCTCGCCACGATGTACACCGGCGTCATCAACGAGGGCCAGGAGCGGCGGATGGCCATCGTCAACAAGATGAAGGCCAAGGCCGGCTCATGACCTCGCCCCGCCGAGCGCTGCGGCGAGCGGGTCCCGCGGGACTGCTCGCCGTACCCACCCTGGCGTGGCTCGCGCTGTTCTTCGTGGCTCCGGTCGGGCTGGTGTTCTGGTACTCCCTCGGACGCAAGCCGGGGCTGTACCAGACGCACGCCAACGACGTGCTGTCGCTGGACCGGTACGGCGAGGCGCTCAGCGACACGTTCACCGCCAGCTTCGCCGGCACGCTGCGCATCGGCCTGGCCGGGACCGCGCTCTGCCTGGCGATCGGCCTCCCCTTCGCCTACTGGCTGGCCGTCAAGGTACGCCCCCAGCGGCGTTTCCTGGTGCTGGCCCTGGTGCTGGTGCCGTTCTGGACGAACTTCCTGATCCGCACCATCGGCTGGCAGGTGGTCCTGTCCCCCGAGGGCTTCGCCTCCCGGACGCTGCAGGGGCTCGGGCTGATCGACGAGCCGTTCTCGATGCTCTTCACCCGGGGAGCCGTGCTGCTGGGCGTCGTCTACAACTACCTGCCCATGATGATCCTTCCCTTGTACGTGGCGCTGGACCGGGTCGACGGTTCGCTGCGCGAGGCCAGCAAGGATCTCGGCGCGAACCGGTGGCGGACGATGCTGCAGGTCACGCTGCCGCTCGCGCGGCCGGGCATCGTCGCGGGACTGCTGCTCGTCTTCATCCCGCTGATGGGCGACTACGTCACGGCAGCCGTCCTCGGCGGCGCGCGCGGCAACATGGTGGGCCAGCTCGTCGCCAGTCAGTTCCAGCAGGCCCAGAACTGGGCGCTCGGCTCGGCGATGGCCGTCGTGCTGATCCTGGTGATCTCCGCGACGATCCTGGCCACGGCCGTCGCCGGGGCCGTGTGCACCAGGCTGCTCACCCGTCGGCGGCGCGTGGAGCTCGCCGGCCTCGCGGAAGGGAGCCCCGCATGAGCGCGCGGCCGGCGACGGATCGGGCCCTCGGCGTGTGGGGGGTGCTCGTGCTCGTGTTCCTCTTCGTCCCGATCGCCGTCATCGTCGTCTACTCCTTCAACACCGGGCGGCTGCTGGCCTCGTGGGAGGGGGTGGGCCTCGACGCCTACACCGCGGCGCTGTCCAACCAGGAGATCATCGCCACGGTGTCCACGTCCGTGCGGGCGGCGGCCGGAGCGGCGGCGGTCGCCGTGGTGCTGGGCACGCTGTGCGGCTACGCCCTGGCCCGGCGTCCCGGCGGGCGCAGCGGGCGGCTCGTCACCGCGCTGCTCGGCCTGGTCCTGGTGACGCCGGAGATCGTCTCCGGTGTGGCGCTGCTCCCCTGGTTCGTCTCCCTCGGCGTGGACCAGGGCCTGACGATCTTCAATAGCGGGTGGGTCCGGCTCGTCGTCTCTCATTCGCTGTTCGCGACCGCGGTGGTGACCTTCCTGGTCCGCGCCCGGATGCAGGGCATGGACGCCTCCCTGGAGGAGGCGGCGGCCGACCTGTACACGCCGCCGCTGCGACGCTTCCGCCTGATCACCCTGCCGCTGCTGCTGCCGTCGGTGCTGGCCGGGGCGCTGATGGCGTTCACCCTGAGCCTCGACAACACGATCATCTCGGCGTTCGTGCAGGTCTCCGGGGCGACGCCGTGGCCGGTGTACGTCTTCAGCGCGGTCCGCGCGGGACTGCGCCCCGAGCTGGCCGCGATGTCGGCGGTGATGCTGCTGCTGACCCTGGCCGCGCTGGCGGCCGTGGCGCTCGTGCTGCGGCGTGGCGGCGGTTCCAAGGACGCCGTCGACGCCCTGTCCGGCGTCCGCTGACCTTCCCCTTCCGGCCCGCAGAAAGCGAGACCTCCCGATGGCGGGAAACCTGCTGATCCGCAACGCCCATCTGCCCCTGGCCGTACGTGCGGAGACTTCGTGGTCGATCCGTGTAGCGGACGGCCGGATCGCCGAGGTGATCCCGGAAGACGCCGGGGTCCCGGTGGCCCCGGCGGGCACGGAGACGCTGGACGCGGCCGGCCGTTCGGTGCTGCCCGCCTTCGCCGACTCCCACGTGCACGTGCCCGAGTCGGGGGTCGAGCTGCTGCGGTGCGACCTCACCGCCTGCGGCAGCCGCGAGGAGGTGCTGCGCACGGTGGCCGAGTACGCGCGCAGCCGTCCGGACGACGAGTGGATCATCGGGCGCGGCTGGGCGCTGCCCCACTTCGCCGGGCGGCCGCCGACCCGGCAGGAGCTCGACGCCGTCTGCTCCGGCCGCCCCGCCTACCTGGCCAACCGCGACGGGCACAGCGCCTGGGTCAGTACGGCGGCGCTCGACCGGGTGGCGCCCGAGCTGCTCCGCGACCCGCCGCCGGGCGGCCGCGTGGACCTCGACGCCGACGGCACGCCGAGCGGGCTGCTCCACGAGTCGGCCATGCAGCTCGTCTCCCACCTGATCCCGCCGGTGGACGCCGAGGATCTGCGCCGCGGCCTGCTGGAGGCCCAGCGGCGGCTGTTCTCCCACGGGGTGACCTCGTGGGAGGACGCCATCGTCGGGCCGTTCGTCCCCACCACCGACATCTACGACGTCTACCGGCGGGCCGCCGCCGACGGCAGCCTGCGGGCCCGCGTCACCGGAGCCCTGTGGTGGCCCCGCGACGCCGGCCCGGACACCCTCGCCGCGCTGGCCGACCAGCGCCGCGACTGCGTGCCGGGTTCCCGGTTCGCCTGCACCGCCGTCAAGATCATGTACGACGGGGTGTGCGAGACCCACACGGCCGCGCTGTCGCGCCCGTACGTCGGCGTCCCGGACGCGGGGACCGGCCTGACGTTCTTCGACCCCGCCGAGCTGGCCGGGGCGGTGACCGAGATGGACGCGGCGGGATTCGACCTGCACTTCCACGCGATCGGGGACCGGGCGGTCAGTGAGTGCCTCGACCTGGTGGAGGCGGCGCACCGGGCCAACGGGCCGCGCGACCGGCGCCACCAGCTCGCGCACCTGCAGATCGCGGACGACCGCAGCGTCGCGCGGATGGCGGCGCTCGACGTCATCGCGAACGTCCAGCCGTACTGGGCGCAGGCCGACCCGCAGATGCTCGACCTGACGATCCCCTACCTTCCGGGCTACCTGGCCGGGTTGCAGTACCGCTTCCGCACGCTGGAGGAGGCGGGGGTGCGTGTGGCGTTCGGCAGTGACTGGCCGGTCAGCACGCCCGATCCGATGGACTGGATCCACGTCGCGGTGAACCGGAGCCATCCCGAGGAGCCGGACGCCCCGCTGTTCGCGCCCGGGGAGGCGATGAGCCTGCGTTCGGCTCTGCGGGCCGCCACGGCGGGGTCGGCCCACGCCCTGCGGCGCGAGCACGAGGCGGGGACCCTGGAACCAGGCGCCCACGCCGACCTGGTGGTCCTCGACCGCCGGCTCGACGAGACCGTCCTCGGCGAGATCAGCCGGACACGCGTCGACCTGACGTTCGTCGAGGGCGAGCCCGTCTGGGAGAGGTGAGCCGCCTCACGCCCCGCGCTGGTGCTCGATCCCGTCGAGGGCGAGCCCGAGCTTGCCCGCGAACCACCGCTGGTGCCCGTCTCCGGCCGCGTCGGTGATGATCTCCAGGACGCGGGGGTCCAGGTTGGCGGTCCACGCGCGCGGTGGTTCGCGGCCGGGGTCGGAGCCCAGCGTGCCGGCCACCAGGAAGTCGTGGGTGAGCATGCTGTCGAAGGTCAGGTCCAGGACGAAGTCGGCGGCGAGCGTGGCCTCGCCGATGGAGAACCCGTGACGGGTCAGGGCCAGGCAGAGCTCGTTGAAGGCGACCATGAGCTCGTCGTTGACGAACAGGCGGTTGCCCGCCGCGAGGGTGAGGCCGGGGTTGTCGCGCAGGATCCCCCAGACCGTCCAGGCGGTGCCCTCCAGGACCTCCCGCCAGTTCTCCCCTTCGGCGGGCCAGGCGGTCCGCCGGATCAGCCATGACAGGCCGACGTCGATGAGGTCGTCCACGCCGCCGACGTGCCGGTAGATCAGGTGACATGAAGCGCTTCCGCGTGCTCTACCTGACCGTGTTCATCATCGTTCTCGGGCAACAGACCCTGAATCCGCTGATCGCCCCGCTGGCCCGCGAGGTCGGGCTGGCGGAGTGGCAGGTCGGGACGATCATCAGCACCGCGGCGATCGTGGTCGTGCTCACCAGCCAGTTCTGGGGGCGCAAGTCCCTGCAGTGGGGCCGCAAACCCGTGCTCGTCGGCGCGCTGGCCCTGGCGACGGTGTCCATGCTGGCCTTCGCGGCGCTGGCGCAGGCGGGCATGGCCGCGCTGGTGACCGGCGGCCTGCTGTTCGCCCTGTTCCTCCTCACCCGGGGCGTGCTGTTCGGCGCGGCCTTCGCCGCCGTGCCGCCCACGGTCCAGGCGTATGTGGCCGACGCCACGACGACGGAGAAGGAGCGGATCGCGGGCATCGCCGGGATCGGGGCGGCGCAGGGCATCGCGATGATCGCGGGTGCGGCCCTCGGCGGGCTGCTCGGGGGGTTCGGCATGCTCGCCCCGCTCTACGCGATCCCGGTGATCCTGGCGGCGGGCACCATCGGCCTGGTGGTGTTCGTCAAGCCGCAGGAAGCGCGCGAGCTCGTCGCGGCGCCGCCCCGCGTCAACCCGTTCGGCGCCCGCGTGTGGCCGTACCTGCTGGCCGGGTTCGGCATGTTCACCGCGCTCGGCTTCGTGCAGATCCTGATCGGCTTCCTCATCCAGGACCGCAACGGCCTGTCGGCCACCGCCACCGCCACCGCGACCGGCGGCACCCTCCTCGCGGCCGGCGTCGGGATGCTCGCCGCGCAGGCGGTCATCGTGCCCAGGGTGGGCTGGACGAGCCGGCGGCTGATGCGGGCCGGCACGCTGACCGCCCTGACCGGTCTGGTCCTGCTGCTGCCCGACCTGGGCCTGCCCGTGTTCATCGCCGCCGTGCTGCTCGTCGGCCTGGGGCTGGGACTGGCCATCCCCGGCTACACCGCAGGGCCGACGCTCACCGTGTCCCGGCAGGAACAGGGCGGCCTCGCCGGACTGCTGGCCGCCAACAACGCCCTCACCTTCGTGCTCGCCCCCACCGCCGCCACCGCCCTGTACTCCCTCTCGCCGGTCCTGCCGCTGCTGGCGGCCATCGCGATCCTCGCGCTCGTGGCGGTCCTCCTCTACAGCCACCCCCTGCTCAGGGCGACCGGCGCGCCCACCGCCAAGGAGCCCGCCAAGACCTGAACCCGGCAGCGCCGATGAGCGGTTGCACACGGCCACCCAAGGATTTACGCTTACGTAGAATATTCGACGTAAGGTTAGGAGTTCCATGGGTGACCGCACCCTGGTCTGTTTGGGCGGCGGCCCGGCCGGCCTGTTCCTCGCCAGACTGCTCCGCAGGGCCGATCCGTCGTGGCACGTCACCGTCTACGAACGCAACACCTCCGACGCGACCTTCGGGTTCGGCATCGGCCTGGCCGACCGGCTCCTCGACGAGCTCGCGGAGCGCGACCCGGGCACGCACCGCCGCATCCTCGGGGCCGGGGTGGTCGGGCATGGGATGTCGCTCCGCCACCGTGGCACCGACCTGCGCTGGGGCCCGCGCGGCGGGCTCGCCGTCAGCCGCGCCGAACTGCTGCGCATCCTGCGCGAGCAGGCCCTCGAAGCCGGCGTGACGCTGAAGTACGGCACGCCCGCCGACGTGCGCTCCGTCGACGCCACCGTGATCGTCGGAGCGGACGGCGCCAACAGCTCCACCCGCGCCGCCCTCGGCGAGGAGCTGGGCGTGACCGAGAGCCTGGGCCGGGCGAAGTACATCTGGCTGGGCGCCGAGATCGACCTGGCGGGCATGACGTTCAGCCTGGTCGCCGACGAGCACGGGGCGTGGGCCTCGCACGCCTACCCCTACGCCCCCGGCCTGGCCACCTTCCTGGTCGAGACCGACGAGGACACCTGGCGGCGCGCCGGGCTCGACCAGGCGGACCCGCCCCTGAACGACGAGGGGAGCGACCTGCTCGGCATCCGCCACCTGGAGAGGCTCTTCCGCGACGACCTCGGCGGGCGCCCGCTGCTGGGCAACAGGTCCCGGTGGGCGAACTTCCGCAACGTGCGGTGCGACCGCTGGAGCGCGGGCAACGTGGTGCTGGTCGGTGACGCCGCGCACACCGCGCACTTCTCCATCGGCTCGGGCACCACGATGGCCATGGAGGACTCGCTGTCCCTGGTCCGCCACCTGGTCGCGGCGGCCGATCCGCCCGAGGCGTTCGCCCGCTACGAGGCGGAGCGCCGCCCACCGGTAGAGCACCTGCAGTCCAGGGCCGCGGCCAGCCAGACCTGGTGGGAGACCTTCGGCGAGCGGATGGACGGCGACCCGCACCAGGTCGCCTTCCAGTACCTCACCCGCACGGGCGCCCTGTCCTACGACCGGCTGCGGGGCGCCGACCCGCGCCTCGCCCGCGAGGTGGCGGGGTGGTTCGCGGGCAGCGCCGCGGCGCGTTCGGGCGCCGATCCGCTGTGCGCCCCGATCACCATCGCCGGCACCAGGCTGGCGACCAGGGTCGTGGTGACCCGCCCGCCCGCGCCCGCCGGGTCCGCTGATGCCCGCGACCTGGATCTGGCCCGCTTCGGCGGCCTCGCCCTCGCCGGGGCCGGGCTGGTCGTGATCGACCTCGACGGGATGGCCGACGGCCTCGACTGGGACGCCTGGGCGGAACTGGCGAGGTTCATCGCGGCGCGCACCGACGCGGTGCCGGGTGTCAGGATCGCGCCCGACCCCATGCTCGCGAAGGCGGCGGCGCAGGCGGGCTTCGGCTACGTGGAGTTCAGCTCGCCGCCCTCCGACCTGAAGGCGGCGACGGACGCGGCCGGAACGGCACTGCGCGCCGTCACGGTCCCGGCCGGGCTCGCTAAGGACCTCGAGTCCTTCCGGGCGTCGGGGGTGGACGTCATCCGGCTGGAGTCGCCCGGCCCGCCGGACCTGACGCTGGCCGCGCTGGCCGAGGAGATCCGCGGCCGGACCGGCCTCGCGACCCTGGCAGGCGACGGCTCGGCGGGCACGGAGCGGCTCAGAACCGCCGTGGTGGCCGGTCAGGTGGACCTCGCCGAGTGCTGGCCGATCGTCCCCGCGGGGATCTGAACATGGGAGAGGGGGGCGCTTCCGCGCCCCCCTCTCCCATGATTCATCAGCGGTCCGCCAGCAACCTGCCCGCGCCCGGCACCACAGGCGCGAGTCCGAGCGCCCGCAGCAGCACGTACGTCGTCGCCGTCGCCGCCGTCACCACCGGAATCCCGACCTCGTCCTCCACTCGCTGGACGACGCTCAGCGAGGGCATCTGCACGCACGCCGAGAGCACCAGAGCGTCACAGCCGGTCAGATCCAGCCGCCGATGGTGGGCCAGCAGCGCCTCCGGGTCCAGGCAGCCGACCGCCAGGTTGTCGGCCACCCCCAGACTGAGCGCGTCGCGCACGCTCACCCCGTGCGCCTCCAGGTAGGCGCGGACCAGCCCGGTGAGCTCCGGCAGGTACGGCGTGACCATCGCCACGTTCCGGGCGCCGAGCGCCTCCAGCCCCGCCAGCAGCGCGCCCGCGCTGGAGACCACCGGCGCCGCCCCCTGCGCGGCCTCGGCCACGGCGGCCAGCCGCCGCTCCGCCGACTCGTGGTAGCCGGCCCCGCCCGCCATGATCGCGACCAGGCAGGCGTACACGTAGACGTCCACCCTGGCGTCGGCGAGCTCGGTGACGCAGCGGTCGCTCTCGCCGTCCATCCGGCGCAGCTCCTCGGGCGTCACGTGGCGCATCCGCATCCGGCTGCCGTGCACGGTGAACGTCTCCCCCGGGAAGCGCTCCCGCCTGCGCCGCAGCAGCTCCGGGATCTCCGCTTCCATGGTGATGTTGGAGCTGGGCACCACGAGGCCCACGCGGTGGGCGTTCACCCCGCGGCACCCGGCGGGCGGCGCAGGAACCACAGGTGGGGTCCGCCGTCCGGCAGTTCGTTCTCGGCCACCACCTCGAAGCCCGCCCGCCGGTAGAACCGTACGTTGGCCTCCGACGCGGTCTCGGTGAAGGCGGGGACGCCGTCGAGGTCGCAGCGGCGCAGCGCGGGCGCCAGGACGCTCGCGCCGAGCCCCCTGTTCTGCCAGTCGGGGTGGGTGGCCATCGAGGCCAGGTACCAGTGCGGCTCCGTGGGCCGGTACTGGTCGGTGATCTCGCCCGCCGCGGCGGCGAACGGCAGCCTGTCGCCCATCAGTTCGGCGATCGCGGCGCCGTGCCGCTCCTGGAAGGCCTCGTCCGGGCCGATCACGCCGGGCGGCAGCCAGGAGGCGACCGCGGCGCAGTCGTCGGTCACCCATACGCCGCCGTGACCGGCCGCGAACTCGGCCACGAAGAGGGAGTAGAGGCCGCGCAACCGGTCGAACCTGCCCTCGGCCTGAACGGTCCACACGGTGTAGGCGTAGTCGTCGAAGGCCCTGGCCATGGTGACGGCGAGCTGGGCGGCGTCGCCCGGGCGTACGGGACGGACGGTGGGCAGGCTCATGCGGATCTCCTGAATACGGGGAGCGGCGGGGCGTCGGCGCGCGCCCGCCACAAGACTTCGACCGGGTCGCCGATCTCACAGCCGGCGCCGGGTTCGCCGTCGTCGTCCACGATGAGGGTGGTCAGCCTCGGCCCCTCGTCCAGGGCGACGACTACTACAGTGTAAGGCGGAACGAGGTCATCACGCACCTTGACGTGCACCTCTGTGCGGGAGTAGACGACGCCGGTGCCGGCCGCCGCCTCCCACGTCAGCGTGTCGTGGTCGCAGGCGAGGCAGAACGGCCTGGGGTAGAACTGGTGGGCTCCGCAGCGGGCGCAGCGCTGCAGGAGCAGCCGTCCTTCCCGCGCGCCGGCCCAGAAGGGCGCGGTGATGGCGTCGCCGTGGCTCATGGACTCCTCCGGTCGGCTGGTGGTCATCGGGCGAGCACCACCGTCGCGGCGGTGGAGTTGAAGCCGCCCACCCCGTGGGCGACGGCGATCCGCGCGTCCGGCACCTGCCGCTCCCCGGCCTCACCGCGCAACTGCCGTACGGCCTCGACCAGCAGCAGCGCGCCGAGGGCGCCCGGATGGTTGTACGACAGCCCGCCGCCCGACGTCATCGCGGGCAGCGCGCCGCCGGGAGCGAGACGACCGCCGGAGACGAACGGGCCGCCCTCCCCCTTGCCGCAGAAGCCCAGGTCCTCCAGCGCCAGCAGCACGGTGATGGTGAAGGAGTCGTACGGCTGGAGCACGTCCACGTCGGCGGCGGTGATGCCGGCCATGGCGAAGGCCTCCCGGCCGGACACCGCTCCCGCCGTGACGGTCAGGTCCGGCATGCTGGCGAGGTGCCAGTGGGTGTGGCTCTCACCCGCGCCGATCACCCGTACCGACGGCTTGGCCGCGTCGCGGGCGCGTTCGGCCGTGGTGACCACGATGGCGCCGCCGCCGTCGGTGACCAGGCAGCAGTCGCTGCGCCGGAGCGGGGTGGAGATCATGCGGCTGGCCAGCGCCTGCTCCACGGTGAGCGGGTCGCGCGACCACGCCTTCGGGTTCAGCCGCGCCCACGCCCTGGCGGCGACCGCCACTTCGGCGAGCTGCTCGGGGGTCGTGCCGTAGGCGTGCATGTGCCTGGCCGCCATCATGGCGTAGTGGCCGATCGGCGCGGGCAGGCCGTACGGCGACTGGAACTGGGCGGCCAGGCTGTCGGCGTCGACGGGGCTGCCCGCCATGTTACGGAAACGGCGGGTGCGCTGACGGGAGGCGTAGCCGATCAGGGCGACCTCGCAGCGGCCTTCGGCGACGGCGAGCATCGCGTGGTGCACGAACGCCTCGAACGCGGCGCCGCCGAGGTCGGTGGAGTCGGCGTAGCGGGGCGCGGTGATGCCGAGGTACTCGGCGACCTGGACGCTGCCCTCCTCCCCCATGTAGTTGACGAACACGCCGTCGACGTCGCGCAGGGTCAGCCCCGCCTCGCCGAGCGCCTCTCTGGCCGCGGCGGCGAACATGGACAGCTCGGTCTGATCCCGTACCTCGCCGAGGGCGGTCTCGGCGACGCCGGCGATGTGCACGGCCCGCTTGTCCCAGACATTCCGGGTCATGCGCTCCTTCTTTCTTCGCTGGTGGACAGGCCCGCGGCGAACCGGCCGTCTTTGACGACCAGGAGGATCCGCTCGCGCAGCCCGGTGAGGTCGGTCGCCGCGCCGCGCACGGCGACCAGGTCGGCGCGCCTGCCGGGAGCGATGGTGCCCAGGTCGTCGGCGAGGCCGAGCAGCGCGGCGGCGGCACCGGTGGCGGCGTGCAGCGCCTGGAGGGGGCTCATGCCGCCGGCGCGCATCAGCTCCAGTTCCTCCAGGTTGCGGCCGTGCGGGTAGCCGATGGCGTCGGTACCCATGGCGACGGGCACGCCCGCGGCCACGGCCCTGCGGAAGGAGTCGTCGTGCGCCTCCATGATCTCGGCGACCTTCGCGCGCGACCGCTCGCTGAACGCCGCTCCCGACGCCGCGGCGTCCAGGACGCTTCGGGGGGCGAGGAGGGTCGGCACCAGGACGGTTCCCCGCTCGCGCATCAGCGCGATCAGGTCGTCGTCCAGGTAGACGCCGTGCTCGATCGACCGGGCACCCGCCGTGATCGCGTTGCGGATGCCAGGCCCGGCCTGGGCGTGCGCCATGACGCCGAGCCCCGCCGCGGCCGCCTCGGCGACGGCGGTCCGGAGTTCGTCGGGGGTGAACTGGGCGCGGCGCGGATCGGTTCCCGGCGACATCACCCCGCCGGACGCGGCCACCTTGATCCAGTCGGCGCCGGCCCGGACCAGCTCCCGCACCCTGCGGCGCATCTCGTCCACGCCGTCCACGACAGGCGGCGGCACGCCGGGAGTGGCGGGCAGCGCCGGCGTGCAGGCGCCCGACGGGAGCCAGGGGTCGGCGTGGCCGCCGGTCTGGCTGAGCATAGTGATCGCGATCCGCAGCCGGGGGCCGCGCACCACGCCGCCGTCCACGGCCGCCTTGACCCCGAGGTCGGCGCCGCCCGCGTCGCGGACGGTGGTGAGGCCCGCGTCCAGCAGCGCGCCGAGGTTGCGGGCGGTCTGGAAGTAGCGCAGCGAGTACGGCGCGGCCAGCCGCTTCAGCGTGTCGATGCCGTCGACGGTGACGTGGACATGGCAGTCGATGAGGCCGGGCAGCAGGGTGGCGCCCGTCAGGTCCACGGCGGCGTCGCCGTCCAGCCCTGGGCCGACGTCGAGGATCCGGCCGTTCTCGACGACCACGTCGGCCTTGGCGGGCGAGGCGCCGGTCCCGTCGAAGACGTCCGCGCCGGTGTAGAGGGTCCTCACGCGGCACCGCCGAGGAAGTCTCCGAGCGCCGGCGGGACGCGCAGCCGCGGGGCCAGCCGCTCGTCCAGCTCGTCCATGGTCCAGCGGCCCCGGCCGCTGAGCCGCGCGCTCACCCTGGGCATGTCCACGACCAGGATCTCCTCACCCGAGCAGTGGAAGACCTGGCCGTCGGCCGGGCAGTCCGCGCGGGCGAGCCAGGCCACCAGGGGGGACACGTTCGCGGGGTCGGCGGCGTCGAACCCGGCCGCGGGCGGCTGGTCGCCGTCGATTCCGGCGGTGATGCGGGTGCGCGCGCCCGGCGAGACCGCGTTGGAGCGCACGCCGTACCCGCCGCCTTCGAGGGAGACGCAGCGGGACAGGGCCAGCAGCGCCATCTTCGCCGCGCCGTAGTTGGCCTGGCCGATGTTGCCGGCGAAGGCGGCGACGGAGGTGGTGTGCACCACGGAGGCGGCGACGGGGTTGCCCTCCTTGGCCCGGCGGCGCCAGTGCGCGAGGGCGTGCGCGGTGGGCGCGGCGTGGCCCTTGAGGTGGACGCGGACGACCGCGTCCCACTCCGCCTCGCTCATCCTGGCCAGCGTCCGGTCGCGCAGGATTCCCGCGTTGTTGACCAGGACGTGCAGGTCGCCGAAGGTGGTGACGGCGAGGTCGACGAGCTCGGCCGCCTGTGCCCAGTCGGCGGCGTCGTGGCCGCTGGCGACGGCTTGCCCGCCCGCGCGGCGGATCTCGTCCACGACCTGCCGGGCGGGGGCCGCGTCGTGGCCGGCGCCGTGCACGTCGCCGCCCAGGTCGTTGACGACGACGGCGGCGCCGAGTTCGGCCAGCAGCAGGGCGTGCGCCCGGCCGAGCCCGCGGCCCGCTCCGGTGACGATCGCGACGCGACCGGACAGTGGTGGCACTGGATGTCCTCTCATGTGAGCCGGTCGCGCAGCCAAGCGGCGACGGCGGTCCTGGCGCGGGCGGGCACTTCGGGTCCGTCGCCGTCGAGGGCGCGGCCGAAGTGGTCGCCGCGGACCCGCAGGTGGGCCTTGTCGGTGGAGCCGAGCGCGTCGTAGACGGCGCGGATCTGGGCGGGGAACACGCAGTTGTCGCCGGTGTACTCGACCAGCAGGCACGGCAGGGTCATCTCCGGCGCGGTGGCGGCCATCGCGGCGTTGCTGCTCAGCCCGGACCAGGTGGACAGCCACGCCTCGGGCGTGGTCATCCTGCCGAAACCGATCAGGCCGTAGTTGACCACGTGCGGTCTGGGCCCGAAGACCGAGCCGTAGCGCCGGTCGGAGGGGTCGAGGGACAGGTCGACGGTGCGCGGGTCGGCGTCGGTGCGGTGGACGGTGACGATCGGCATGTGCGTGGCCGCCCGCAGGTCGGCGTCCGCGCCCGACCGCTTGTACCGGGTACGGGCGGCCAGCCGCCGGTCGATGAGCGCCCGCGCGGCCGCGTCGATCCTGGCCACCCTGGCCCGCTGGGCGGCGCGGTACCGCTGGACGAACTCGGGCGTGTACGCGGAGCTCGCCGCTGGGGCGGCGAAGCCGTTGGCCGGGTCGAAGAGGTCGAGCGCGGGGTCGGCGGACAGCGGGTCGGCCTCGTCGGTCACCGAGGGGTCGATGCACTCCAGGAGCAGCGCCCCCTGCCCGGGGTGCGGGGCCAGGTAGGCCACGGCGTCGAGGGGCGGGAGGTCGGCCTCGGGCAGGCCCGAGGGACGGCCACCGGGGGTGCGGGCGATCCTGGAGGCCGGGTCTCGCCGGGACTGCTGGACGTAGAAGGTGTACAGGCTCGCGCCGCCGGAGTTGCCGAGCGCGCCGACCCTGCCGAATCCCCGCTTCCGCAGGAACGTCAGGCCCGCGGCGATGTCGAGCAGCGCGCTCTCGTGGACCAGGCGCAGGTCGCCGCCGCCGCCCCTGCCGGTCTGCGCCCAGACGGCGAGACCGGCGTCGAGCAGGTCGGGGATGAGGTAGTGGCGCGAGGCGTCGGCCCGCGGGTGCATGACCGCGACCACGGCGGTGGCGGCTCTCGGCGTGTACAGCCAGCCCCGGGTGGCCGCGCCGTCGCTGGTGGGCAGCAGGTGGGAGGAGACCTCGACGCCGGGGGGCAGATCACGCGGGTACCAGTCGCCGTTGAACTCGGCGGGGGTGCGCACGCGGGTTCACCTCCCGTCGGGGACGACTCTGATCAGGTCCCCGTCGAAGCGTTCCAGCGCGCCGGCGTAGCCGCCGCTCAGGGCGCTGAACCAGACGGCGTCCACCAGGTCGGTGTCGGCGCGCCGTACGCTGATGGGGCCCGGGGAGCTCACCTTGAAGTAGCCGGAGCGGCGGGTGAGCGAGAGGTCCTCGCCGGTCGCCGCCTCGGCCACGGGCGCGAACTCGGGCACGTCCAGCACGTAGATGGCGGGCATGTCAGTCCTCCTCGGGGTCGTTGGCGAGTTCCTTCTCGACGAGTTCGGCCTTGCGCCGCCAGAAGGTCTCCAGGGTGGGGTCGTCCTCCTCGAGCGTGTCGAGGAGGGCCGCCAGGGACAGTTCGGCGTCGAACTCGTCTCGTTCGGACAGCTCCCGCAGCGGCCGGGTGATCTCGAGGACCATCCCGTTGGGGTCGCGTACGTAGATCGACTCGATGGTCTCGTGGACGATCTGGGCGATGACCCGCACGCCGAGCCGTTCGAAGCGCGCGCGCCAGGCCAGCAGTTCCTCCTGGGTCTCCACGTGCAGAGCCAGGTGGTAGGTGGGACGCGCGGCGCCGGGGTCCTCGGGGACGCCGAAGTAGTAGAAGAAGGCGAGCCGGTCGCCGTTGCCGATGTCGAAGAAGAAGTGCACGAAGTCGGGGTGCGGCTTGCTCCCCCATCCCTTCGCGGTGATCACGTGCGGGGTGCGCAGCCCCATGACGTCGCGGTAGAAGCGGATGGTCTCCGCGGGTCTGGCGGTCACGTACGCGGCGTGGTCGACGCCTCTGGTCCTCAGTGAGCCTGGCATCCTCAACCTCCTGTAGTCGTGGTCAGCCGAGCGCGGCGGCGCCTCGCATCTCGAACGGCCCCATGGGCCAGCGGAGCGCGTCCCGCATGATCGCGTCGACCTGCTCGGGGGTCGCCACCCCTTCGGCGACGATCTGGTCCGCCTCGCGGCGGACCGCCGCGTTGATCCGGTTGGCGACGAAACCCCAGGCGAGCGGCTGGTCGTGGACGACCACGGGGCGGCGGCCGCAGGACTCGGCCACGGCCGTGACGGCGGCCAGCGCCTCCGGGTCGACCCGGTCGTGCACGACGAGTTCGGCGCAGCGCATGACGGCGCACGGCTGGAACCAGTGCCAGCCGAACACCAGGGCGGGCCGGTCGGTCGCGTAGGCCAGGGCCGCCACCGGCAGCCCCGCTGTGTTCGACAGCAGCACCGCGCCCGGCGGGCTCACCTCGTCCAGCCGCCGGAAGACCCGCACCTTGAGTCCCATGTCCTCCGGCACCGCCTCCTGGACCAGGTCCACGCCGTCGCAGGCGGCGGCCAGGTCGGTGGTGTAGGAGAGGCGGTCCGCGGCGGCCTGGGACTCCTGTTCGCTGAGCTTGCCCTTGGCGACCGAGGCGCGCAGGCCGAAGCGCCCGTCCACGATCCGCTCGCGGGCGGCGGCGAGCCTGCGGTCGTCCAGGTCGTGGATCCGCACGGTGTGCCCGTGTACGGCGAGCACCTGCGCGATCTGGGCGCCCATCACGCCGCCTCCGGTGACCGCGATCGTCTTGGGGTTCATGTCACTCACTCCTCATGGGGGACGAGCCCGCGTCGGCGCAGCTTTCCGGCGGCGTCGCGGGGCAGCGGGTCGCGGAACTCGACGCTGCGCGGGACCTTCTCCGACGACAGGCGGGCCCGGCAGAAGTCCACGAGTTCGGCCTCGGTGACGCGGTGGCCGGCGGCCGGCTGCACGACGGCGTGGACGCGCCGGCCGTACTCCGCGTCGGGCAGGCCGACCACCGCGGCGTCGGCGACCGCGGGGTGCTCGGACAGGACGGCTTCGACCTCGGCCGGATAGACGTTGACCCCGCCGTTGTTGATCATGTCGGAGCGGCGGTCGGCGAGGTACAGGTAGCCCTCCTCGTCCAGTCGGCCGAAGTCGCCGACGCTGGTGTAGCCGTCAGGGGTGGTGTCGGCGGGCGGGGCGCCGAGGTACTCGTACGTCGGTCCGGTGGCGTCGAGGGATCGGGTGAAGATCTCCCCCACCTCGCCGGGCGGCAGGTCGCGGCCGTCCTCGCCGAGGATTCTGATGTGGGTGCGCTCGCCCCGGCCGACGCTCCCGGGGTGAGCCAGCCACTCGGCCCCCGTGATGAAGGTGTTGCCGACCGCTTCGGAGGCGCCGAAGCGTTCGATGACCCGTTCCGGGCCGAGGCGGTCGATCCAGGCGCGCTTCAGCCAGGCGGGGCAGGGCGCGGCGGTGTGGAAGAGGGTCTCGATGCTCGACAGGTCCCGGTCCGGGAGGCCGGGCAGGCGCATGACGCGGTGCATCATCACCGGCGCCGTGAAGAGGAACTGCACCCGGTGCCGCTCGATGAGGTCGACGGTGTGCGCGGCGTCGAACCGGTCAGTGAGCACCAGGTGGTGCTCCTCGCAGAGGCCGAAGTGCGCCCAGCAGAACGGCGCGTTGTGGAAGAGCGCTCCGGCGACCAGTTGAGTCTGCCCGGCGCGCAGCCCTTGGAGGGAGCCGATGCCGAGCGCCTTGCCCGGGCTGTGCGCCCAGGGGCGGGGGTCCACGATGACTTTGGCGCCGCCGGTCGATCCGCCGGAGGCCACGGCCTTCCCCGGATGTGGCACGACCGGCGGCAGCGGTCCGGCGTCCAGGGCCGAC
Source organism: Nonomuraea sp. NPDC046570 (assembly GCF_040645915.1). Lineage (NCBI taxonomy): Bacteria > Bacillati > Actinomycetota > Actinomycetes > Streptosporangiales > Streptosporangiaceae > Nonomuraea > Nonomuraea sp. NPDC046570. The sequence goes on from NZ_JBEYZF010000021.1 coordinate 83,901, forward strand.
GCGGCTTCGAGGTCGGCCGGGCCGAGCCGTACGGCGGGCGGAGGGACCTCCCAGTCCGCGGCCACCACCACCGCCGGGTCCACCAGGCCGATCAGATCGGCGCGTTCCCGGGGGGACAGTGAGTGCTTGAGCGGGACCGCCATCGCGCCGATCTTCCAGGCGCCGATGGCGGCGAGCAGGTGCGCGGGCCCGTTGGGCAGTGCCACGATCACCGCCCGGCCGGGGCCCGCGCCGTGGGTGGCCAGCAGCCTGGCCGTCTGGTTCGCCCGGGCCTCCAGCTCCGCCCAGCTCAGCACCGTCTCCTCGCCGTGCACCGGGGCGAAGGTGACGGCGGGCCTGCCGGGGGTCCTGGCGGCGATCTCGGTGATGCGGGTGCCGAAGCCGACCGGCTCATCCATGGCCTTGCTCCCTGCTCACGAGGGCGGTGATGCGGTCGCGCAGGTCGCGCTTGGACACCTTGCCGACCTTGGTCCGCGGCAGCTCGTCCACGATCTCCACCCGCTCGGGCAGCTTGAACTTGGCCAGCCCCAGGCCGAGCAGGAAGTCCGCCAGCTCGGCGACGGTGGGAACATGGTCCTTGGCCGGGCGGACGAAGGCGCAGACGCGCTCGCCGAGCAGCCGGTCCGGCATGCCGACCACGGCGACCTCGGCGATGCCGGGATGCCCGGCCAGCAGGCCCTCCAGCTCGTCGGCGTGGATCTTCTCGCCGCCGCGGCTGATGTTGTCGGTGATGCGCCCTTCGTGGGAGTAGTAGGTGACGCCCTCGACGAGGTGGGCGCGGGCCAGGTCACCGGTCCGGTAGAAGCCGTCGCTCGTGAAGGCCGCCAGGTTGCGCTCGGGCGCCCGGTAGTAGCCGTGGATCGTGTACGGCCCGCGCGCCACGAGCTCGCCGATCTCGCCGGGCGCGACCTCCTCCTCGGTGCCCGGGTTCAGCAGCCGCACCTCGTCCAGCGGCGAGAGGGGCGCGCCGCAGGTGGCCTTGCGGGCCTGTTCCGGGGCGTCGTCGGGCGCGGTGAGGAAGATGCCCTCGCCCGCGCCGAACAGCGGCACCACCCGGCAGCCGAGCAGTTTCTCGGCCTGGTCGCAGGCGCTGGGGATGGACGGGGCGAAGAACACCCGGCGCAGCGACGAGAAGTCGAAGCGGCCGAGTCGCGGGTGCTCGGCGAGGCGGGTCAGCAGGCCCACGCCCATCATCGTGTCGGTGACGCGCTCGCGGGCGACGGCCTCGGCGATCGCCTCGGCGTCGATCCGCGGGACGAGCACGACGGTGGCGCCGGTCAGGTGCGCCGACTGCACGGTCACGACGATGCCCGCGTTGTGCATCATCGGGCCGGCGTGCAGGACCACGGTTCCCGGGCCCCAGTTCCAGTGCTCGGCCCAGGCGCGGGCGTTGTAGGCGTACTCGCAGTGCAGTCTCGGGATCACCTTCGGGTCGCCGGTCGTACCGCCGGACAGCTGGAAGACCGCGACGGAGGCGGGATCGACCGGCCAGGTGCCGACCTCTTCGGCGGCCGCGTCGGCGTCCACGCCGGCGACGAGGTCCGCGTAGGCGTGCTGCCCCTCCCGCGCGGGCCCGCCGAACACCACGACGGCCGTCACGCTCTCGTGTTCGGCCGCCATGGCGGCGGCGAAGCCGGGCAGGTCGTAGTCGCGGAAGTCGGCCTCCACCAGGTGCGCGCGGGCGCCGGTGTGCCGGATCAGGTAGCCGATCTCGCGGGCCCGGTGCTGGGCGAGGGAACAGATCGGCACCAGGCCGGCGCGGAGCACGCCGTAGTAGGCCACCACGGTGTGCGCCTCGTTGGCCAGTTGGAAGACGACGGGGTCGCCGGGCGCGAGGCCGAGGCGCCGCAGCGCCACCGCGAGCCGGTCGGCGCGCCGGTCGAGCTCGCGGTAGGTCACCCGCTCGGTCGCGGTGACCACGGCGAGCGTGTCCGGCCACCGGCGGGCGGCCAGCCGCAGCTCGCCGGGAATGGTGTGCGGGCGCCAGGCCCCCGCCTCCCGGTAGGCGCGGGCGAGGTGGTCGGGATAGGGAACGACGTCGGCGGTCATGCGATCTCCGTGGCGGGTGCGCGGTCGAGGATGATCGGCCGCCCGGCGGGGACGACCTGGGTGAGCAGCGCGGTGTAGCAGCCAGGGCAGTAGAACTGGCGGAACTCGATGGGTTCGTCGACATAGTCGTGCGGGCTCGGCCAGCTCGCGGGTCCCGCCTCGGCGGGCGCCCCGGTACGGCGCGGCAGCCCCGCCAGGTAGTTGTCCCCCCAGCGTCCGAGGGCGTGGTCGCAGTGGGCGCAGACGACGACGCTGCCGCCGTCCTCCCCCGGCGCGAGCCGCAGGTTGTCGTCCAAGGGGAGGCGCTCGCCGCCGGTGGCCCTCACCGGTGTCGGCTCGGGCGGCACGGTGGCGTGCTCGCGGCGGCGTTCCCTGATCAGGTGGCGGAGGTTCTCGGTGATGCCGGGGGCGACGCCGTACAGGGTACGGGCGGCCTCGTCGGACACCTTCCCCTCGGCGACGTCCCTGGCGACCGCGGCCGGGTCGCGCAGCAGCGGGTCGCCGTAGCCGCCGCCCGCCGCCCAGCGCAGGACGATGACGCCGTCCGGCTCCACCCGCACCTCGTCGTGCGCCTGGACCAGGCGGTGCTCGCCGCCCAGCTCGCCGACCGTGGCGGGGATCCACCCCGCGGCCAGCGCCGCGCGCGCCCCGGAGGCGTGCACGACCAGGTCGGTCTGGGTGCCGCCGGGGTAGCCTCCGGCCAGGCCCGGGCTCATCGAGGCCGCTTTGCCGGAACCGGTGAACATGGCCGTCATCGAGCCGCGCGTGCCGTGCGGGATCACGCAGACGGAGCCGCTGAGGCCGCCCCGCTGCCGCCCCGCGCCGCCGGTGTCGGGCTCCTCGCGCCGCCACAGGTACAGCAGCGGCTGGGTGAGCTCGGTCATCTCCACGTCCGGCGCGCGGCCCATCGGGATGACGAACAGGCCCGCCGTGTCGACGCCGTCGGCGTGCGGCTGCGCGCCGAACCCCGAGGCCATGGTGTCCGCCAGGCCGCCGAGGAACGGCCGGCCCTCGGCGTCCACGCCGGACAGCAGGCATCCGTCGTAGGTGCCCGCGCAGACGGACTGGACCCTCGACCTGGATTCGGCCGTGGTGTCGAGCATCTTGCCCAGGCATTCGGCGACCAGGTTGGCGGTGGCCCAGGCGGGGCCGACGGGGGCTTTGGAGACGGCGGCGGGGAAGGCGGCGTTGTTGATCGTGCCTTCCTCGCTGATCAGGTCGAAACAGCGCATCAGGCCGCCCGCCGCCCAGGGGATGTCACCGGCCAGGATGGGGAGCACGGCGAACATGACCCCGGCGCGCATCCCCGCGTACGGGCAGTTGATCATTCCGTGCTGGGGGTCGGTGCCGGTGAAGTCGAAGGTCAGGTGGTCGCCGACCTTGGTCATCCGCAGCTCGATCGTGTACAGGCCGCGGTCGCCGAGCATGGCCTGCTCCTGCGTGCCGACGGCGTGCCAGGTACCGTCGGGCAGTGCCGTGAGCTTGGCCCTGAGCCGCCGCTCGGCGTCGTCCATCATCCGTTTCATCACGGCCTTGACCAGGTCGGCGCCGTAGCGGCCGATCAGGCCGAGCATGCGCTCGGTGGCCAGCCGGTTCGCGCCGATCTTGGCCCGGAGGTCGAGGCCGACCATCTCCGGCACCCGGGACCTGCGCAGGTAGGCGTCCACGACGTCGTCCTGGATCACGCCGCCCCGCACGATCTTGATGGGCGGGGTGGGCACCGCCTCGGCGAACACGTCGGTCGCGGTCGGCGAGAACGAGCCGGGCGCGACCCCGCCAAGGTCGGCGACGTGGCAGATGGCCGTGGACCAGCCGAACAGCAGCCCGTCGTGGAAGATCGGGGCGAGCACGGCGACGTCGTTCTGGTGCAGGCCGCCGCCGACCCACGGGTCGTTGCAGAGGAACATGTCGCCCTCGGCGATGCCGGGGTTGGCCGAGCGGTGCCGCAGCGTCCAGTAGATGGCCAGGTCCATGGCGGCGACCAGGCCGGTGTTGAAGAGGCCGACCTGGACCTCCTGGCCGAGCTCGTCGCCGATGGTGAAGTCGAAGTCGTTGACCTCGGTCACCGAGGTGGAGCCCGACATGCGCTTGAGCGTGTCGCCCATCTCGTCGGTGATGGACCAGATGCGGTGCCGGACGACCTCGTAGGTGAGTGGATCGACGGCCTCGACCGCCGCCTGGTCCACGGCGTGCAGCCGCAGGTCGGGCGAGATCGCGCGGCGCAGCTCGTCGAGCGGCGCCGGGCGGCTGGCGAACCGGTCGGAGAAGGGCACGGTGTCCTCCAGGCTCAGGGCAGGTGGATGGCGAGGTTGCCGAACCGGTCGATCCGGCCTTCGGCTCCGGCCGGCACCGCCACGGTGGTGGTGGGCACCTCGACGATGGCCGGGCCGGTGATGACGTGGCCGGGGCCGAGCGCGAGGTAGTCGTAGACGTCGGTGTCCTCCCAGCCTCTGGTCAGGTCGAGGAAGACGCGGCGGCGACCCTTGCGGGCGTCCTCGGCGCGGCCGGCCGGCTTGGGGAGTTCGGGGAGCACGGGCTCCACCGGCAGGGTGCCGACGCCGTGCACGCGGTAGGTGACCAGGTGGATGCCCGCCTCCCGGTAGCCGGTGCCGGGACCGAACCTGCGGACGTACTCCGTCTCGAACGCGTCGCCGATGGCGGCCACGGACGCCTCGTCGAAGGGGCCGTCCGGCACCGGGGTGAGCACCTCGGCCAGTTGCGGGCCGTAGCGGGCGTCGACCTCCCTGCGCAGGACGACGGAGGTGAAGTCCAGTCCCTGACTTTCCAGGGCGGTTCGTACGCGGGCGGCGAGGGTGTCGAAGTTGGCCTGGACGCGGGCGGGGTCGACGGGCAGGGGGGCGGGGTCGCTGAGTTCGGCGGAGACGGTGACGCCGCTGGCGGCCAGGCCGTACGCGGAGAACACGCCGGCGGTCGGGCCGAGCGGGACGACGAGCTGTTTGGCGCCGAGTTCGGCGGCGTAGGCGAAGCTGTGCATGGGGCCGGCGCCGCCGAAGGCGTAGACGACGAAGTCGCGCGGGTCGTGCCCGGTCTCGACGACGACCTTGCGGGCCAGGTCGCCGGTCTGGCCGTTCTGGACGGCGACCACCGCGGCCGCCGCGCCTTCGGCGTCCAGGCCGAGCGGCACGCCGACCCGTTCGAGCAGCGCCTTGGCGGCCAGGTCGGTGGACAGGCGCTGGGTGCCGCCGAGGAAGTAGTCGGGGTTGAGTATGCCGCAGACGAGGTCGGCGTCGGTGACGGTGGGATCGGTGCCGCCCTGGCCGTAGCAGGCGGGGCCCGGTCTGGCCCCGGCGCTGCCCGGCCCGACCCGCAGGTTGCCGCCCGCGTCGACGGCGGCGATCGCGCCGCCGCCGGACCCGATCGCGTGCACGCGCAGGGCCGGGGTGTTGACGGGGTGCTGGTTGAGCACCGTCCCCGCGCTGGCGACGGGGACGCCGTCGACGATCATCCCGACCAGGAAGGTGGTGCCGCCGACGTCGGTGGAGACGACGTGGGGATGGCCGAGCAGCCGGGCCAGCCTGGCCGCGCCGACCACCCCGCCGGTCAGCACCGAGCCGACGGTCGTGATGGCGACCTCCGGGGCGCGCCTGGCCGCCACCGTGCCGCCGGAGCCCTGCATGACCAGCAGCGGGCCGGTGAGGCCGCGGTCGCGCAGCCTGCCTTCGAGCGGGTCCAGGTAGGCGCGCAGGGCTGGGCCGACCTGGGCGTTCATGATGGTGGTCGCGGCGCGGGCGAACTCTCTGATCCGCGGGGTCAGCTCGCTGGAGAGCGTGACGTAGAGGCCGGGTGCGACCTCGTGGGCCAGTTCCTTGATCCGCCGCTCGTGCGCCGGGTTCCTGAACGACCAGAGCAGGCTCACCGCGAGCGCGGTCACCCCTTCGGCGACGAGGTGGCGCAGGTGCTCGCGGACCTCCCGCTCGTCCATCGGCACGACGACCGAGCCGTCCCTGTCCACGCGCTCGGTGACCTCGAGGCGGAGCGAGCGGGGGACCAGCGGCGCGGGCTTGCGGGTGTTGAGCGTGTCCTGGGCCTCGTGCGGGGACAGCCCGAGGTAGCGGCCTTCCACGTTCATGATGGCGATGGAGTCGCCGTGCCCCTTGGTGGTCAGGAAGCCCACCTTCGCCACCTGGCCGGTGACCAGCGCGTTGAGCGCCACGGTGGTGCCGTGGGCCACGTGGCCGGTCTCGGCGAGCAGGCCCTCCACGGTCAGGCCCGCCTGGGCGGCGAGCACCTCGAGCGCGTTGTCGAAGCCCTGCTCGAAGTCGGGCGGTGTGGACGGGGTCTTCGCCGTGTGCAGCGTCCCGGCCGAGCCGATCGCCACGGCGTCGGTGAACGTTCCGCCGATGTCCAGGCCGATCACGAATGTCACGCCCGCCTGCCTTCCTGCCGGGTGGCCGCCATCAGATGTCTGACACGAAGGAAAACTATTCGAAGGATGCGTCAAAGTCAATGGTGCGACAGAGGCCGCCACCCGTAGGTGACGGCCTCATCAAACAGGGCTCAGGAAGCCGAGCCACCCTCGCTGACCAGGCGCTCCAGGTGGGTGAGGTCCTCGCGCAGCAGCGCGACCGCCCCCTCGATGCCGCTCGCGGGCATCCGGTCCGCGCCGCGGACCAGACCACGCGAGGCCATCTCGTACATCTCGCGGGCGATCTCCTCGGGCGTGCTCGGCCCGTCGGGCTTGTACCACCAGGCGATCCAGTTGATCATGCCGATCACCGAGAACGCCGCGATCCGCTCGTCGACCGGCCGGAACTCCCCGGACCGCACCCCATCGGCGATGATCTTCGTGAGTTCGTCGAGGATGCGGCCCTTACTGGTGTGATGCTCCCGGAGGATCTCCGCGGGCAGTTCCGTCTCGTTCCGCTCCAGCAGCCGGAACTGCAGCGGGCTCTCCGCGATGCGGGCCACGGTCGTGGACACCACCACCCTGAGCTTCTCCGCGGCGCCGATGTCGGTCCGCTCGCGCAGCCTGCGCAGCTCCTGCGAGCCGCTGCCCGTGACCCCCCTGACCAGCTCCTGCAGCAGCGCTTCCTTGCTGTTGAAGTAGTAGTAGAGCGCCGGCCTGGTCATCCCCATCGCCTCGGCGATGTCGCGCAGGCTGGTGCCGGCGAAACCCCGCTCGGCGAACAGCACGGCGGCTTTCTCCAGCACCGTGTTGCTCATGAGTTCCTTGCGCGAGCTCGTGCTGGCCAACAGACGGACCCCTTCCGCTCGATCGACGGCTCCGTCCAATACTTTACGGCAGGGGTTACAACCGTTCCACGATCGCGGCCATGCCCTGGCCGCCGCCGACGCACATCGTCACCAGGCCGACCGCGCCGCCCGAGTCCCGCAGGCCGTGCAGCAGGGTGCCGATCAGCCGCGCGCCGGTCATCCCCGGCGGGTGACCCATCGCGATGGCCCCGCCGTGGACGTTCAGCCGGTCGGGGGGCACGCCGAGGTCGTCCGCGCACGGGATGGCCTGCGCGGCGAACGCCTCGTTCAGCTCCACCAGGTCCACGTCGCCGACGGACATCCCGGCCCGGCGCAGCGCCTGCCGCGCGGCCTCCACCGGGCCGAGCCCCATGACCTCCGGGCTGAGCGCGGACAGCCCGGTGGCCACCACGCGGCCGAGCGGCGGCACGCCCAGCTCGCGGGCGCGGCGGTCGCTCATCATGACCAGGGCGGCGGCGCCGTCGTTGACCGGGCAGGCGTTGCCCGCGGTGATCCGGCCCGCGGGGTGCAGCACGGGCTTGAGCGCGGCCAGCCTCTCCAGGGTCACGCCGGTGCGCGGGCCGTCGTCGCGGTCGGCGACGCCGCCGCCGGGCAGCGGGACCGGGGTGATCTCCGCGGCCCAGAATCCGGCCTCGGCGGCCTCCGCGGCCCGCAGTTGCGAGCGCAGCGCGAACGCGTCCATGGCCTCGCGGGTGACTCCGCGCAGGCGGGCCACGTACTCGGCGGTCTGGATCATCGTCAGGTAGGCGTCCGGCCGTTCGCCGAGCGCGCGGGGGTCGGTCCAGGCGAAGTCGCCGCGTTCCGCGTGGCCCGCCGTACGGCGCGCCGCGGCGGCGTAGAGCGGGTTCGGGTCGCCGGAGCTCTCGGCGCTACCGTACCGGTGGCGGCTGGCCGCCTCGACGCCCGCGACGACGAAGGCGTCGCCCTCGCCCGCGCGGATCGCGTGGGCGGCCATCCGGGCCGCCTGCAGACTGGAGGCGCAGTGCCTGGTCACCGTGGTGCCGGGCAGGGTGTCGAGGCCCAGCAGCAGGGCGACCATGCGGGCCAGGTTCCAGCCCTGCTCGCCGCCGGGACTGCCGCACCCGAGCACCAGGTCGTCGAGCTCGGCCGGATCCAGCTCGGGCACCTTGGCCAGGGCCGCCGAGACGGCGGCCGCGGCCAGGTCGTCGGCCCGCACGTCGCGCAGGCAGCCCTTGCCCGCCCTGCCGATGGGGGTGCGGGCGCTCGCGACGATGACCGGTTCGTTCATGGTGACTCCTCGTTGAGCGCGTCGAGCAGCGCGCGGGTGTGCGGGTGGCTCGGGGCGCCCAGCACGTCGGCGCACGGCCCCTGCTCCACGCACTCGCCGCGGTGCATCACCGCGACCGTGTCGCACAGGTACCGCACGACCGGCAGGTCGTGGGCGATGACCAGGTAGCCGATGCCGAGGTCGGCGCGCAGGTCGCGGAGCAGGTTGAGGATGAGCGCCTGGACGGAGACGTCCAGCGCGGAGGTGACCTCGTCGAGGATCAGCAGCTTCGGCCTGGCCGCCAGCGCCCTGGCGATGGCGACGCGCTGGAGCTGGCCGCCGGACAGCTCGTGCGGGTAGCGGCGGAGCAGGCCGTCGGCGAGCCCGACGCGTTCCAGGGAGGGGCGTTCCGGCGATCCGCTCAGCCTGGCCGCCTCGGCCAGCGTGGCCGCCACGGTCATCCGCGGGTTCAGCGAGCCGTGCGGGTCCTGGAAGACCAGCTGAATGCCGGGGTCGGGGACGCGCCGCAGGCCGGGGGCCCGCAGCCGCCTCCCGTCGCGGGTGATCTCCCCTGCGGCCAGCGGCACCATGCCCACCACGGATCTGGCGAGGGTGGACTTGCCCGAACCCGACTCGCCCACCACTCCGACGGCGGCGCCGTCGGGCAGGTCCAGGTCGACGTCCGACACGACGCTCGGGCCGGCGCCGTACCTGATCGTCACGCCTCGCAGCCGCAGCCCGTTCACGCCTCCACCGCCCAGCAGGCCGTGCGCCGTGCGCCGGGGTACGCGCGCAGCGGCGGACGCTCCTTGGCGCAGCGGTCCTCGGCCCTGGCGCAGCGCGGGACGAACGCGCAGCCCTCCTGCCGCTCGCCCGGCCGGGGCGGCTGCCCGTCGAGGGCGGGAAGCGGCCGGTCGAGCGGGGTCGTCATGGTGAGCGTGCTGCCGACCAGCGCCTGGGTGTACGGGTGCAGCGGACGCGCGATCACCTCGCGGGTGGGCCCCTCCTCCACGACGCGGCCCGCGTACATCACGACCACCCGGTCGCACAGCCCCCGCACGACCGACAGATCGTGCGAGACGAGCACGATCGCGGTGCCGCTCGCGGCGTTGGCCTCGCGGAACAGGTTGAGGACGGCGCGCCGCAGCGTGTTGTCCAGGGCGGTGGTGGGCTCGTCGGCGAGGAGCAGGCCCGCCCGGCCGGCCAGCGCCATCGCGATCGTCGCCCGCTGGCGCTGCCCGCCGGACAGCTCGTGCGGGTACTGCCGCAGCCGCCGCTCCGGCTCGGGCACGCGCACCTGCCTGAGCCCCGCCAGTGCCAGCTCCCGGGCCTGCGCCCGATTCATCCCCTGATGCGTCCTCGGCACCTCGGTGAGCTGGGTCTCCAGCCTGAGCGCGGGGTTGAGGCAGGCGGCGGGGTTCTGGAAGACCAGCGCGAGACGGGTGCCGAGCAGCCGCCTGACCCGCTCACCCGGGCCGGCCCGCAGGTCGTGCCCGTCGAGCGTCAGCGCGTCCGCCACCGACTCCACCGGGTACGGCAGCAGCCGCGCCACCGCGAGCACGGTCATCGACTTGCCCGACCCCGACTCCCCGACCAGGCCGACGATCTCGCCCCGGCCGACCCGCAGATCGACGCCGGACACGATGGCGGGCGCACCCGGTCCCGCCCCCGCGGTGACGGTCAGCCCCTTGACGTCGAGCAGCGCGTCGCTCTCGGTGCCGGTCCCGGCGGCCAGGGCCGTGTGCCGCCCGGTCCGCCGCGCCGTCCAGACCGACGGATTGGCCACGCGGGCCATCGCCTCCCCCGCCAGCCCGAACGCCAGCCCCGCGAGCGCGATCATGACGGCCGGGGCGAGCGCGGCCAGCGGCGTGACATACATGTCCATGACGCCCTGGGACAGCATGCCGCCCCAGTCGAAGGCCGGAGGCTGCACGCCGACGCCGAGGAAGCTCAGCGAGGAGACCACGACCAGAGCGGCGCCGGCGACGACCGACAGGCTCACGGCGAGGCTGTCGGCGATGTTGGGCAGGACATACCGCACGAGGATCCTCGACCGGCCCACCCCCAGCCCCCAGGCGGCGGCCACGAAGTCGCGGGCGAGGACCGCGGTCGCCAGCGTGACCACGATGCGGGCCACGGCGGGGGCGCCGGCCACGCCGACCGCCACCGCCGCGCTCGCCGTGCCCTCGGGCAGGATCAGGGTAACGATGATCGCGACGAGGATGGCGGGGAAGGCCAGCACGGCGTCGAGCACCCGCAGCCCCGCCTCCCTGGCCCGGCGGCTCAACACCGCCACGAGACCGCCGAGCAGCAGCCCGGCCAGCGCGGCCACGGCGGCGGCCAGCAGGCCGAGCCCCAGTGAGGTACGGGTGGCGACCAGTGTGCGGACCAGCACGTCGCGGCCCAGCCGGTCGGTTCCCAGCCAGTGCTCGGCGCTCGGCCCCAGCACGGCCGTGGCCGGGTTCAGCGCGGTCGCCCTCTCGCCCCACAGGATGGGCGCGACGACGGCGACGACCGCGAGCAGGGTCAGAACGGCCAGGGCGACCGGCCCGGCCGAGGTGGAGCGGAAGGCCCGCAGCGCGGCGGTCATGAGGACACCGCCCTGGTCCGCGGGTCGAGCAGCCGCAGCGCCCCGTCGACGCAGCTGTTGACCACGACGATGGACGCGCCCAGCAGCATGATCACGGCCTGCACCACCGGGTAGTCCCTGGCCATCACCGACTGCACGAGCTGGGAGCCGAGGCCGGGCAGGGCGAAGACGTTCTCGATCACCACGGCGCCGCCGAGCAGCCCGGCGAAGATCAGGCCGCCGACGGTCAGCGCCGAGGTCAGCGCGTTGGGCAGCACGTGCCTGCCGTACACGATGACGGGGTGCAGGCGTTTGGCGCGGGCCGTGCGGACGTAGTCGTGGGCGAGTACGGCCAGCGTCTCCACCCTGATCACCCGGGCCAGGACGGAGACGGGCGCCAGGCTGACCGCGACGGCCGGCAGCACGAGCCCGGCCGGATCGGCCAGCCCGGCGACGGGCAGCCAGCCCAGCCCCACCGCGAACACCAGCGCCAGCACCGCCCCGGTGACATACTCGGGGACGGCGCCGACGAGCGAGGTGCCCGTCGTGAAGGCGGTTTCGACGCCGGGGCGGCGGCCCTCCCGCGTCAGGGCGGCCATGGCGATCCCGAGCGCGACACCGGTCAGCATCGTCACCGTGATCCCCGCGGCCGCGAGCCGCAGTGTCACGCCGAGGCTGCCGCCGATGACGTCGGTGACCGGCTCGCCCGTCCTGAACGAGCGCCCGAAGTCCAGGCGCAGGCCGTCCATGACGTACTCGGCGAACTGCCGGTGCAGGGGAAGGTCCAGGCCGAGCCGGTGCCGTACCTCGGCGACCTGCTCCGGGGTGGCGTTGAGCCCGGCGATCCGCACGGCCGGGTCGCCCGGCACGAGGTGCAGCAGCAGGAAGGAGGCCACCAGCAGGGCGGCGAGCAAGGCGGCCATGGTGCCGAGGCGGCTCAGGATCCTCATGCCCGTCACCGCCGGGCGAGTTCGTGCGGGTCCACCATGGTCCCGCCGCCGGCCAGGCCCGCGGCGAAGCCGTCGCGCACGAACCAGTACGGCTTGGCGTGCACCAGCGGGACCACGTCCGCGTTCTCGACGATCGCCCGCTGCGCGTCCCCCCAGTGCCGGCAGCGTTCCTCGCCCAGCGAGGCCTGCGCCTTGGCGACCGACGCCTCGAACGCCTTGTTGCCGATGCTCGCGAAGTTCGCGCCGTCCGGAGGCGCCGCCCCCGTCACGAACATCCCGAGCGCGCCGAGGCTCGGGGCCAGCGGCGTGAACGGGTAGACGGTGACGTCCCAGTCGCCCGAGGTGAACATCACCTCCGCGAAGCTGTTCAGCTCCACGAGCTGGAGCCGGACGGACGCGCCCGCCTTGCGCAGCGCCTCCAGCACGTACTCGTACCCGGCGGCGTAGTCGGTCGAGCCGACCAGTTTGAGGTCCACGTCCACGGTGGCCGCCGCCGCGGCGGGCGGTCGCACCTCGCGGTGGCAGGGCACCTCCTCGCTCACCACGCTGCCGGCCGGCTCTCCCTCGCCGAAGAACGCCGCCTCGTTGAAGCTCTGCGCGCTCACCGCGCCCGCCAGCGCCCTGCGCACCGCGGGGTCGGCTCCCGGCCTGCCCTTCGCCTGGTTGAACACCAGCATGAAGGAGCCGTAGATGAGCTGGCTGACCGGCTTCACCGCCGGGTTCGCCCGTACCCTCGCGAGATCCGGCCCGCCGACCCAGGACACGTCCAGGTCGCCGGCGGCCAGCATGTTCGCCGCCGTGCTGTCGTTCTGGACGACCTTGAAGGTGACCGCGTCCGGATAGCTTCCCTCGCGCTCCGGCCCCCACGTGTATCCCGGGCGGGCGGTCAGCCGGTAGCTCGCGCCTCTGTTCGAGGCCGCCAGCGTGTACGGCCCGCTGCCCGCGGGGGTCGCCGCCAGCGTGTCCGCGGCCCGCAGCCCCTCCGGGCAGACGATCGAGGCCATCGGTTGGGCCAGGCCCACCAGCAGGTCGCTGTATGGCCGCCCGGTCCGCACCGTGACCGTGCGCGCCGCGTCGTCGGCGGTGACCGTGTAGCCGGAGCCGCCGAAGACCAGGCTCGCGTACGGCGCCGCGGTCTCCTTGGCGCCGAGCCGGCGCAGGGAGGCCGCGACCATGGTGGGCGTCAGCTCGGTTCCGCTCGCGCAGCGGGCACCTCGGCGCAGGGTGAGCCTGACGGTGTCGGGGGTCTGCGTCCACGATTCGGCGAGATAGGGGACCACCTTGCCGTCGGCGACCGTGACGAGCCTGTCGTAGAGGGTCGTGACGAGCTGGTAGCCGTACGTGGTGCGGGTCTTGGCGGGATCCAGGGAGTCCCAGTCGGAGTTGAGTCTCACCACCACGTCCCGGCCGGACTGAACGCCGCCGCCGCCGGGTCCGGCGCAGGCCGTGAGCGCGATCGCCACGGCGAGCAGGATGCCGAGCGGATGGAGAGAACTGCGAGCCATCGTCATGGGCTACCGCCTTTTCTCGACAGATGCGTCAAATAATGCACGCATACGTCAGACCGGTCAACGCCCAGCACCGCGGACGCCTCGCCGACGAGCCCGCGACCTCCACCTGCGAGTGAACCCTTCGCCCCCCACTAGCTCGTCCGCGCCACCAAGTCGATGCGGGCGGGCGATCTTGACCATACTTCGCTAGGCGAAGTATGGTCCTCCGCATGCCCAAAAGATCATCTGCGCCTTCGGGCCACCTCGGCCACCGGCCCCGCGCCCACGAAGACCCGAATGTGATCCACTCTCCGGTGTCGAAGAGGCGGTACACGACCGCGGGCGCCGGACTCGTCGCCGTCCTCCTCGCCGGAACGATCGGCATCGCCCCCGCGCACGCCCAGCAGGAGGCGGCCGGGAAGGCGAGCAGCGTGACCCTGATCACCGGCGACCGCGTCGTGGTCGCCGGCAAGGGGTACCGCGTGGAGCCCGGCCCGGGCAGGCAGGTGGGATTCATGAAGCAGGTGCGCGACGGCCACCTGTACGTGATCCCGTCCGACGCGCGGCCCCTGATCGCCTCCGGGGTCCTCGACAGGCGGCTGTTCGACGTCACCCGCCTCCTGGAGTGGCGGTACGGCGACGCCGACACCGCCGACATCCCCCTGATCACCCAGTCGTCCAAGGGGCTCGCTCCCCCGCCCGAAGGCGCCCGGCAGACCCGGCGGCTCACCGGCCTCGGCATGACCACGCTCCGCGTGCCCAAGGCGAGCGCCGCCCAGACCTGGAAGGACCTGACCGGCGGCGCCCGCGCCCTGACCGCGGGGACGACGAAGCTCTGGCTGGACGGCCGCCGCTCCTTCACCCTCGACCAGAGTGTCAAGCAGATCGGCGCCACCGAGGCGTGGAAGCAGGGCATGACCGGCAAGGGCGTCACAGTCGCCGTCCTCGACTCCGGCTACGACCCGGACCATCCCGCCCTGAAGGACGTGGTGGTGCAGGAGCGGAACTTCAGCGACGACCCAGACATCCGCGACACCCTCGGCCACGGCACCCACGTCGCCTCGATCGTCGCCGGCGCCGGGGAGAAGTACCGAGGTGTCGCACCGGACGCGAGGCTCGCCATCGGCAAGGTGGGCAGCGCCTTCGGCCCCACCGACTCCGCCATCCTGGCGGGCATGGAGTGGGCCGCCGTCGAGGTCAAGGCCAAGGTCGTCAACCTGAGTATCGGCGGTGGGGACACCCTTGACCTCGACCCGCTGGAGCAGGCGGTGAACTCGCTGTCGGCCCGGACGGGCACCCTGTTCGTCGTGGCGGCGGGGAACAGCGGGAAGAGCCCGGTGAGCAGCCCCGGCAGCGCGGACGCCGCCCTCACCGTCGGCTCCGTCGACAAGCAGGACCGGCTGGCCCGCTCCTCCAGCACGGGACCGCGCGAGGGTGACCACGCGATCAAGCCGGACGTCACGGCGCCTGGCGTGGACATCACGGCCGCGGCGGCGAGCGGTACCGCCGACGGCCCCTATGTGGCGCGCAGCGGTACCTCGATGGCCGCCCCGCATGTGGCCGGAGCCGCCGCCATCCTCGCCCAGCGCCACCCCGAGTGGACCGGCGAGCAGCTCAAGGCCGCCCTGATGGGCAGCGCCGCGCCCTCGGCCGGGGCGACGCCGTACCAGCAGGGCGCCGGGCGGGTGGACCTGGTGCGCGCGCTGGCCCAGCAGGTGGTGGCCGAGCCAGGCACCACCTGGGCCGCCTTCCCCTGGGACGGTCCGGGCGAGCGGATCACCACCAAGACCATCACCTACACCAACTCCGGCGACGCTCCGGCCGGCCTCGACCTCACCGCCGACGGCGAGGTGCTGAAGCTCTCCGCCCAGCGGATCGAGGTGCCCGCCAAGGGGAAGGCCCAGGTCACGCTCACGATCGACGCGCGCGGGAAGGCTCCGGGCGACTATCCGGGAATCATCACCGCCCGGTACGGCGACAGCGTCGTCCGCACCCCGGCCGGCGCGTACGTCGAGCCGGAGTCCTACAACGTGACCCTCACCGTCATCGGCAGGGACGGCACCTCCGCCAGCGCCTACGCCGAGCTGTACGACCCGAGGACGGGCGTCACCCGGGAACCGGTCTTCCAGAACGGGGTCGCCGAGCTCCGGGTGCCCGAAGGCGAGTGGAACCTCTACTGGGACACCTTCGAGAGGTCGAGCGGGATCACGATCGCGCACAGCACCCTGAAGGTCGACGACGCCGACCAGCGGGTGACCCTGGACGCCCGCCTGGGCAAGCCGGTCCGGATCACGCTCGACGACCCGACCGCGGCCCCGCGGCCCATGTTCGAGGTCCAGCTGATCAACGGGCTCTGGTCCACCACCTGGGGGGCGTCCAGGAACCCGGAGACAGGTGTCTTCGTCGTCCCCGCCCGCGTGCCGGGACTGCGGTACATGTTCAGAACCGTCTGGGACAGCAAAGACGTCTCACCCAGCCCGTACGTCTACGACCTCGTCCAGCACAGCGGCGACGGGATCCCCGAGGACCCCACATACGCCGCCAGGCAGCGGGATCTCGCGAAGGTGACGGCGACCTACCGGGCGTCCGGCGTCGCGGCCAAGGGCATGCCGAGCTTCGGGCCGCGGCTCGAAGACTCCGAATTCCCCTTCATGGAGTCACCGTTGACGGAGGTGGACCTGCCCGGCACGCTCACCCACTACCGGACGCCGGGGCTGGTCTGGGACAGCGTGTTCTCGGTCGGCACGTCCGTGGTGGCCGACGGCGGCAGGGTCATGAAGGGCGGGCACACGCGGGAGACCTGGAACGTCGCGGTGAGCGGCCCGTCCTTCGCCAGGCCCGGCGGTAGCCGTACCGGTGACGAGCTGGCCTTCTCGGCCGGTCTGCTCTTCGCCGACGGCGGCGCGGGGAGACGAGGGGTGGACGGCGTGGCCACCGGGACCGCCACGCTCACCGGCGGCGGGCGGGTGCTGGCCGAGGCCGGGCTCGCGAACTGCTCCATCTGGGAGCCGGAGACCTGCGAGCTGCGCGCCCAGTTGCCGGCCGAGGCCGCCTCCTACACGCTGAGCGCGTCGATGCGCAGGCAGGTGCCGTACTCGGCGCTGTCGACGGGCGTGGACGCCGTCTGGACGTTCCGGTCGTCGAGGACGGCGACGGAGCAGCCGCTGCCGCTGATGGCGATGCGGTACGCGCCCGCCGGGCTCGACGCCTTCAACCGCGCCAGGCCGGGCTCGCTGACCCGGCTCCCCCTGTGGGTCGAGCGGAACCCGGGGGCGGTCAAGGGGGTGGTGAAAACCGTCCGGCTGGAGATGTCCTCCGACGACGGTGCGACCTGGCGCCGGATCCCGGCCGTCCGCACGGCTTCGGGCTGGACGGCCGTGGTGCCGAACCCGCGTACGCCGGGGTTCGTCTCCCTGCGGGCGACGGTGACCGACACCTCCGGCACCGCCCTCACCCAGACCGTCACCCGCGCCTACGCCGTCGGGTGACCACCCGACCCCGGCGCCGCCCGGCGCCGGGGTCATCTCGAACTCGTCGGGACCGCAGCGCGTGAACTCCATTCCGGAGGGGAGGACCACCGATATGGGCGTGGCCGATTCGTGCCCGCGCCCGTGAACAGGGGATAGACCGATGACCGCAAGAAGATCCATGCCCGGCGACCTGGGGCGGCGCATCGCCTACCATCGCGAGCGCCTGGGGCTGAGCGCTGAGCAACTGGCCGAGCTCGCGGGGATGGACCCCGGGTTCGTCGAGTACGTGGAGAAGAACCCCTCCCAGGTCGGCGAGGGGACCCTGCTCAGGCTGGCCGGGGCGCTGCGGACCACGCCCGACGACCTGCTCGGCGGCGGCATGGACCGGCCACCGGGTGACGGCTCGCCGGCCGCCAAGTCCAGGCTCGAGGAACTGGACGAGCAGGAGTGCCTGCGGCTGATCGCACCGGGCGGCATCGGCAGGATCGCGTTCGGCGGCCTGCGCGGGCCCACCGTGCTCCCGGTCAACTACCGGCTGCACGACGGCGCCGTCGTCTTCCGCACCCAGGAGGGCGGCCCCATGGACGCCGGCCTGCGCACCGGGCTCGAAGGTGTGGAGTTCCTGGTGGGATTCGAGGTCGACCGGATCGACGAGGCCGCCCGCTCGGGCTGGAGCGTCCTCATCCAGGGAGCCGCCCACCATGTGACCGAGAGTGAACTGCCCGGGATGGCCGACTCCGGAGTCGACCCCTGGGCCGGCGGCGACCGGCGACTCTACATCCGGATCGTCCCGCAGCACATCACCGGCCGCCGCGTCCACGGCCTGTAGGCGTCCGGCGGCGAGCGCAACTGAGTGATCACTTGTCGGGTGCTCCCTGGCTCAGCCGGGCGCGGCCGAGGATGTGGGCGAGGCGCGGGATGACCGGCTGCGGGGCGAACCCGAAGCGGGCCACCTCCTCGACGGTGAATCCGGCCCTTTCGATCGCGGCCAGGGTGTCGCGGTTGGGGTGACATCCGGCGGCGGCGCGCCGCCATAGCGGAGTGATCAGATCCGCGAGGCGGCCGAGCAGCGCGTTGGGCGAGCGCACGTGCTCGTAGAAACGCAACTGCCCACCGGGTTTGAGCACCCGCGCGATCTCCCGCAGGGCCCGCGAGGCCGAGGGTACGGTGCACAGCACGAGCGACACCACGGCCGCGTCGAAGCCGCCGTCGTCGCCCGGCAGCGCGTCGGCGTGCCCGGCGACGACGAACACCGGGACGGGCGCCGACTTCGCGGCCACCGTCGCGAACTCGCGCAGGGTGTCGTCCGGCTCCACCGCGACGACCTCGGTCACCGCCTGGGGATAGTGGGCGAAGTTGCGCCCGCTGCCCGCGCCCACCTCGATCACCCGGCCGGCGAGTCCGGCCAGCAGCCTCTCCCGATGCGCCCGCCCCCCGCGCCGATCGGCGGCCTCGGCCGCCGCGATGTAGGCGCGCGCGAAACGCGGATGCTGGAAGTCGGAGATCTCAGCCATGACATCACCTCTCCCTCCAGCTTGGCGCATCACGGCACTGTTCGCAGGCCCACGGATGACCGTAGCCCGCCGGCCTGGACAATCCCGACCGGTTCCTCCGCGACCTCCTGGAGACGGTGTATCCGGAACGGATAGGCCTGATGAGCGGTCAGGGTCCGGCACTACCGTGGAGGCATGCGCCTGACCGTCTTCACCGACATCTCCCTCCGCATCGTGATGCGGCTGGCCGTGGTGGGCGAGGGCGAGGTGCCGACGACCCGTTCGGTCGCGGAGGCGCTCGCGGTGCCGTACACGCATGCGGCCAAGGCGGTCGCGCGGCTCGGTGAGATGGGGCTGGTGGAGACGAGGAGGGGGCGGGGCGGAGGGCTGCGGCTCACCGAGGCGGGGCATCGCGCGTCGGTCGGCGGCATCGTTCGCGAGCTGGAGGGCGCGGGAGACGTGGTGGGCTGCGACGACGACCCGCCGTGCCCGCTGCGGAGCGCCTGCCGTCTGCGGGTGGCGCTGCGCCAGGCACAGGAGGCGTTCTTCGTCTCCCTCGACCCGATCACGGTCGACTCCCTGGTGGCGGCGCCGACGGGTCCGATGCTGCTCTCCCTCACCGCACGCCCCCCGATGTAGGGGGCGACGGCACGGCTTCTTAATATGTATCTGAGATTCCAATTTAGTTCTCGTCCGAATCTCGTCCTATCGCCGTGCCAGGAGGCCCCATGCTGTCCCCGGAATCCGCCGGGATCATCCGCGCCACGCTGCCCGTTGTCGGCGCGTCGCTCGATGCCATCACCACACGGTTCTACGACACGATGTTCGACGAGCGCCCGGAGCTGCTCGACGGCATGTTCAACCGCGGCAACCAGGCCAACGGCGAGCAGCGTCAAGCGCTCGCCGGTTCCATCGCCGCGTTCGCCGTGGCGCTGCTCGAGCACCCCGACGAGCGCCCCGACCGGATGCTCGCGCGTGTCGCGCACAAGCACACGGCGGTCGGCATCACCTCCGAGCACTACGTGATCGTGCACAAGTACCTGTTCGGCGCGATCGCCGAGGTGCTCGGCGACGCGGTCACCCCGCAGGTCGCCGCGGCCTGGGACGAGGTGTACTGGCTGATGGCCGGAGCGCTGATCGCCCTGGAGGCCCGGATCTACGCCGAGGCCGACGCGCGGGACGGCAGCACCTGGCGGCAGTGGCGCGTCGTCGGGCGCCACGAGGAGACCCGCGACGCGGCCTCCTTCCTGGTGAGCCCGGTCGGCGACGACCCGGTCCCGGCCGGACGGCCCGGCCAGTACGTCAGCGTCCGGGTGCGGATGCCCGACGGTGTGCACCAGCTCCGCCAGTACTCGCTGTCGGGCGGGATCGGGGACGGACCGCGCCGGATCACCGTCAAGCGGGTGCACGGCGGCGACACCCCGGACGGGGAGGTGTCCAACCTGCTGCACGCCACCGTCGGGGTGGGCGACGAGCTGACCCTGTCGGCGCCGTTCGGCGACGTGGCGCTGGAGGACGGGGACGCGCCCCTGGTGCTCGTCTCGGCGGGCATCGGCTGCACCCCGATCGCCGCGATGCTCGACCACCTCGCCGCCACCGGCTCCACCCGCCGCGTCCTGGTGCTGCACGCCGACCGCTCGAAGCGCGAGCACGTGCTGCGGGAGGAGACCAAGCAGCTCGTCGGGACGCTGCCCGCCGCCGAGCGGATCGTCTGGTACGAGGACGGGTCGTGCGGCTGCGCCCGTACCGGTCTGATGGACCTGACCGGGGTGGAGATCCCCGAGGGGGCGGTGGTGTACATGTGCGGCCCGCTGCCGTTCATGCGCGGGGCGCGCGCGCAGCTCATCGAGGCGGGGGTGGCGGCCCGCGACATCCACTACGAGGTCTTCGGTCCCGACCTGTGGCTGGGCGCCGACGCCTGACGCCCGGGCCGTACCCTCTCCGGCGGAGAGGGTACGGCGTGTCAGGCGGTCTTCTCGCGGGGCTCCTGCCCTCGGCCCGGGTGGTCGCGCGGCACCAGCGTCGGGTTGACGTTGTCGAGCACGGTGTCGCGGGTGACCACCACCCGGGCCACGTCGTCCCGGCTGGGCACCTCGTACATCACGTTGAGCAGGACCTCTTCCAGGATCGCGCGGGTCGCGCGGGCGCCGGTACGGCGTAGCAGCGCCTGTTCGGCGATCGCGTCGATGGCGTCCTCGGCGAACTCCAGCTCGACCCCGTCCATCTCCAGAAGCCGCCGGTACTGCTTGATCAGCGCGTTGCGCGGCTCGGTGAGGATGCGCACCAGCGCCGTACGGTCGAGCGGCTGGAAGGTGGACACCACCGGCAGCCTGCCGACGAACTCCGGGATCAGCCCGAAGTTCAGCAGGTCCTCAGGCATGACGTCGGCGAAGGCGTCCGCCTCCTCGGTACGGATCACGGCGCCGAACCCGACGCCCTTGCGGCTGGTCCGCCGCTCGATGATCTGCTCCAGCCCGGCGAACGCCCCGCCGACGATGAACAGCACGTTGCCGGTGTCGATCTGGATGGTCTCCTGCTGCGGGTGCTTGCGCCCGCCCTGCGGCGGCACGCTCGCGGTGGTGCCCTCCAGGATCTTCAGCAGCGCCTGCTGCACGCCCTCGCCGGAGACGTCGCGGGTGATCGAGGGGTTCTCGCTCTTGCGGGTGATCTTGTCGATCTCGTCGATGTAGACGATCCCGGTCTCGGCCCTCTTGACATCGAAGTCGGCTGCTTGCAGCAGCTTGAGCAGGATGTTCTCGACGTCCTCGCCGACGTACCCGGCCTCGGTGAGCGCGGTGGCGTCGGCGATCGCGAACGGGACGTCGAGCATCCGGGCGAGGGTCTGGGCGAGGTAGGTCTTGCCGCAGCCGGTCGGGCCGATCAGCAGGATGTTGGACTTGCCGAGCTCGACCTGCCCGGACGCGCCCGAGCGGACGCGCTTGTAGTGGTTGTAGACCGCCACCGAGAGCGTCTTCTTGGCGCTGTCCTGCCCGACGACGTACTGCTCCAGGAACTCGTAGATCTCCCGGGGTTTCGGCAGCTCCCGCGCCCCGCCTCCGGCGGCCTCGGCGCGTTCCTCCTCGATGAGCTCGTTGCAGAGCTCGACGCACTCGTCGCAGATGCAGATGCTGTTCGGACCCGCGATGAGCTTTTTGACCTGCTTCTGACTCTTTCCGCAGAACGTGCACTTGAGCAGGTCGCCGCGGCCACCGGTACGTGCCACTGGGAACTCTCTCCTCAGAGGGTGACGGGCAGTGACGCGAGGCGCCAGGTGCCCGGGTCGGGGACGCGCGCGCTGTCCTGCGCGGACTCGGCGAGCGCCAGGTCGGGGAAGCGGTTGAGCAGCGCGCCGAGCGCGACCTCGGTCTGCACCCGGGCCAGCGCGGCCCCGAGGCAGAAGTGCGGCCCATGGGCGTAGCCGAGGTGCGACGACGGCCCCGTGGCGCGGGTGAGGTCGAGCCGGTCGGGGTCGGCGAAGGCGCGCGGGTCGCGGTTGGCGGAGACGATGACGGCCGTGACGGGTTCACCCTTGCGGATCAGCACGCCGTCCAGCTCGACGTCCTCGCGGGCCTGGCGGGGAATGGTCATCAACTGCGGCCCGCTCCAGCGCGTCAGCTCCTCCACGGCGCCCGGCAGGAGGCCGGGGTCGGCGCGCAGCGCGGCGAGCTGGCCAGGGTCGCGGAGCAGGGTGTCGACGGCGTTGGCGATGAGGTTCGTCGGCGTCTGCCCGGCCAGGACCAGGTTCCACACCAGGGTGACCATCTCGGCGTCGTCGAGCCGGTCCCCGTCGTCGGCCTGGGTGCGGAGCAGGTCGGAGATCAGGCCGTCGCCGGGCTCGGCCCGCCGGTGGGCGATCGCCGCCTTGGCGCCGTCCATGATGGCGGGGATGGCGTCGGCGAACGCCTGGCCCCAGCCGGCCGCGACGGCCGCGCCGTACTCACGCCACTGGGCGCGGTCGGAGTCGGGGATGCCGACCAGTTCGCAGATCACCTCGATGGGCAGCGGTCGCGCGAAGTGGGCGAGCAGGTCCACCGAGCCGTCCTCGGCATGGCTGTGCAGGTCGTCGAGCAGTCTCCCGACGATCGGCTCGATCCGCGGCCGGAACTCGGCGGCGCGGCGCGCGGTGAACGCGGGCGACACCAGCCTGCGCAGCCGCGCGTGCTCCGCCCCTTCCATCTCCTGCATGGTACGCATGTAGGCGAGGCAGTGCTCGGGGATGCCGGGGGGCCGCATGAAGCTGTCGGCGTTGAGCTCGAACCTCGGGTCGGTCAGCATCGCCCTGGCGCCCTCGTGCCGCGTCACCGCCCATATCGGGCCGAATCCGGGCGCCATGATCCGAGCCAGCGGCGAGCGCTCCCGGGCGCGTCCGTACGCCGTGGCGGGGTCGCGCAGCACCTCGACGTCCGTGAGGTCGATCTCGGGAAGGTCGCCCACCTCGGTCATGAACACTCCAGATTTCGGATGGCCACATCAGATGGTCTCATCATATGCACGCGTCTCGGTATCGTGGTTCAGAACGGACGGGCCACACCGGAACGAGGGGACGATGAGCCGGCTCACCAGGGCAGAGACGCAGGAGCGCAACCGCGCCAAGGTGCTGGCCGCCGCCCAGGACGAGTTCACCGAGCACGGCTTCCGCAACGCCAAGATCGACGGTATCGCCGAGCGGGCCGGGCTCACCCGCGGCGCGGTCTACTCCAACTTCCCCGGCAAGCGGGCCCTCTACTTCGCCGTCCTGGCGGACCTCGCCGAACGCGCGCCCGAGCCGCCGCGCCCGGAGCCCGGCCGCACCTCCGGCGAGGCGCTCAGCGCCTTCGCCCGCGCCTGGGTCGCCCGTCTCCCCCTCGCCACCGACGATCAGCGCGGCGCGGCCCGGCTCGGCATGGACCTGATGCCCGAGGTCGTCGCCGACGAACGTACCCGGCGCCCGTTCACGCAGTTGATGAAGCTCGACGCGCTCCTGCTCGGGCTGGCCCTGGAGCGCATGCGCCCGCCCGGCGCGCCGCCCCGCCGCCTGGTGCCGGTCGCGGAGGCGGTGCTCACGGTCCTGCACGGCGCGAGCCAGATGGCCGCCGCCGCGCCCGGCTTCATCGAGCCCTTCAACGTCGTCAGCACCTGCGAGCAGCTGGCGGACCTCAGGCTCGACGACGAGTGGGCGCCCCCGCACGTGCAGTGGATCCCGCGGGCGCGGCCCGCCGACGAGGCGTGGTCCCCGCCGCGGGCGTGGGACGCGGTGACGGGCGCGCCCGCGCGGCTCACGGGCGACGGCGTGGTGGCGGTCCTCGGGCTGCACCGGCTGGAGGCCGTCGAGGAGGCGGTGCGCGCCGTGCCGCCTGGGGCCGAGGTCACCGCCGTGCTGGTCACCGGCGACGCCGGTGAGCTGGTACCGCTGGCGCGGCTGGCCGTCGCCGACTTCCGCGGCTGCCTGCGCCAGGCGTTCCCGCGCTCGGCGTGGCCGCGCCTGCAGGTGGTGTACGACGAGTCGGGCGCCGTGGCCGCCGCGGCCGGGGTCCCGGCGGTCAGCGACGGGACCGAGGCCGCCGTCTGCGTCGAGGCGGGCCGAATCGTGGCCCGCGCCGACGGCCGCGGCGCGTGCCACTCGGCCGCGTCGGCCGATCAGCCCGGCCCCGGCCGCCCGGGGAGCACACAAACCGGCCAGACCGAGGCCCGTCCGGTCAGGTAGCGCTCAGGCCGGCCGCCAGGTCGTCCTGGTAGGGGAAGCTGCCCGGGACGTAGGCGCACCACGGCTCCTCGGCGAGCGGGTCGCCGCTGACGGCGAACGCGCGGGAGCGGGAGCCGCCGCACGCGGCGCGGAACTCGCAGTCCCCGCACCGCCCGGACAGCAGGCCGGGATCGCGCAGGGAGGTGAACACCGGGGAGGTCCGGTAGATCTCCGTCAGCGGCAGGTCGCGCACGTTGCCCGCGGGCAGCGGCAGGAACCCGGACGGGGACACCTCGCCGGTGTGGGACACGAACACCAGGCCGCGCCCGGAGTTCACGTCGATCGGCGGGCGGCGGGTCCTGCTCGGGCGGATCAGCCCGGACCGTTCGGCCCGCCGCCGCAGCGCACGGTAGAGCGCGCCCAGGCCGAGCGCCTCCACATGGTCGACGCCGCGCGTCTCCAGGACGTGCCGCTGCAGGGCGACCCGGCGGAAGTGGTGCGCCTCGGTGGTCTTCACCGGGATCGTCGACCCGATGTCGTAGAGGAAGTTCAGCACGTCCTCGCACTCCTGGGCGGTCAGCGAGGCGAGGCTGCGGCCCCGGCCGGTCGGGATGAGGAAGAACACGCTCCACAGCAGCGCTCCCCGGTCGCGTACCAGGCGGGCGATGTCGGGCAGGTCCATCATGCTGGTCCGGGTGACGGTGGTGTTGATCTGCACTCTGAGCCCGGCGTAGTGGGCGGACTGCCAGGCGCGCAGGGTGCGGCCGAACACGCCGTCGAAGCCGCGGAAGTCGTCGTGGCGTTCGGCGGAGGCGCCGTCGAGGCTGAGGGAGATCACCGTGGCGCCCGCGTCGCGCAGGCGGGTGAGGGAAGCGGAGGTGAGGGCGGGGGTCGCCGACGGGGACACGGCCGGGGTGAGGCCGAGTTCGCGGGCCTGCCGTATCAGGTCGTACAGGTCGGGGCGTTCGAAGGGGTCGCCGCCGGTGATGACGAAGAGCGGGGCGGGGCGGCCGAAGTCGGTGATCTGCCGCATCAGCCGTACCGCCTCGTCGGTCGTCAGTTCGGCGGGGTCGCGGGCGGTCCGGGCCTCGGCGCGGCAGTGGTGGCAGGCCAGCGGGCAGGCCCGGGTCGCCTCCCAGATGACGATGAACGGGGACGCGGCGACGTCGCGGCGGACGCGGCGCACCGGGCGCGGACGCCGGGTGGTGGACTCAGGCATGTTCCGTCCCGTGGAGAAGGCGGCCGACGACGTCGGCGGCGGTGTAGTCGTCCGGCAGGTCGTCCAGGAAGGCGAGGTCCCGGCCGAGGGTGAGCAGCGGGGGCTCCTCGTAGCCGTCGGGGCGGTGCTGCCCGAGCCCGATGGCGCCGACCAGCCCGTTGCACAGGCATCTGCGCCCGGTCGTGTCGTCGGCGGGCCGGCCCTTGCGGGTGTAGGTGTCGACCGGCTCGGCCGGGCAGCGGTAGCCGACCGAACCGCCGTCGCGCAGGTACGGCGTCCGCAGATGCCCCAGGTCGCACAGGCGCGGCCGGGCCGCGTAGACGTCCGGGTCGGCCAGCGTCCCGGGCACCTCGGCCACCTTGAACGGGAAACCGGCCGGGGAGGCGTGCGGATCGTTGCGGACCACCAGGGTGCCGTCGGCGGCGGCGTCCAGCAGGCCGCGCCGGAGCTTGTCGTCCAGCCCGGACTCCCGGCACAGGGCGAACGCGGTGCCCACCTGGACGCCGGCGGCGCCGATCCGGAGCGCCCGCGCCAGCCCGCCGGGACGGCCGTAGCCGCCGGCCAGCCAGAACGGCAGCCCGAGGGCGGCGACCTTGCCGGTGTCGACGTGGTCGCGGGGGCCGTACAGCGGCTCGCCCGCGTCGTCGAGCCGCATCCTGCCCCGGGGCGGCGCGCTGTGGCCCCCGGCGGAGGGGCCTTCCAGGATGAATCCGTCGGGGCGGGTCTCGGGTTTGCGGGCCAGGTAGGTCGCGAGGATGTCGGAGGAGACGATGGCCAGCAGGCTGGTCCGCTTCAGCGGGGCGGGGCGGGACGCGCCGTACAGGTCGGCGGGGTCGAGGTCCGCGGTGTGGCGCTGGTCGGCGGCGGCTCCCGCCACCGTGACCGACACCTGCGCGGGCCGGTGCGCGGCGAGCGCGTCGAGCAGCCTGGGAATCTCCGAGGGGATGCCCGCGCCCATCAGCACGTAGTCGACGCCGGCGAGCATCGCGCCGTAGGCCGCGGCGGGCGTGGCCATCTGGATCTTCTCCAGGTAGTTGACGCCGACCGGTCCGTCATGCCCCTCCCGGGCGAGGAACACCTCGACGAAGTTCGCGGCGGCGATGAGCTCGGTCCGCCCGCGATGCGGCCGCAGCCCGAGCCGGGGCACCGGCCGGTACGGCACGCCCGGGGCGATGCCCCCGGCGACGAAGTAGCGCTCCAGGATCCCCTCACTCACCGCCGGAAAGGGAAAGGCCTCCAGGGCGCGCCGCAGGTCACCGCTCGGGTCGCCCTGCTGCAGCCGCCGGGCGAGCACGACGTCCAGCGCCACCCCGGACACCACGCCGAGTTGCCCGGTGCGCGCGACGGCCCGCGCCAGCCGCCACCCGGACACGCCGACTCCCATCCCGCCCTGGATCAGCACGGGAAGCCCGGTGGGCCGCTCGGCGATGGTCAAGGGGAACCTCCTGCTCGATGGAAAGTGGTCGCTACCGGCCGGCGGAGAGGGTGGTGCCCGCGGCGACGAACGCCGCTCCGGCTCCCATCAGCACCGCGCCCAGGCCGACGGCCAGCGAGGTGACCTGCGCGGCCTGGTAGGCGTTCATCAGGGAGGCGCGCAGCGTCTCGCCCATGAAGGCCGTCTGGCGCAGCGCGGTGAGCTGATCGTCCTTGCCGCCCGCGGCCTGCAGGTCGGCGCTGACCTGGGAGTAGCTGCGGCCCCCGGTGGCCTGGCGCACGTTGTCGCCGATCATGTCGGAGAACAGGCGCGCCTGCGCGCCGCTCTCCACTGGCCGCCCGGCGTGGCGGGCGAGTTCGGCGGGCAGCCCTTTCACCGGGAAGGTGATCTTCTGACGGATCAGCTCGTCGCGGATCTCCCCCTTGCCGCGCAGGCCGCGGGCCGTCAGGACGGCGCCGGCCGTCAGCATGGTGACGCCGGCGCCGCCGAGCAGCAGCGGCGCCGGTCCCCGTACGTTGTTCACTGGTCTCTCCTCGTCCGGTCGGGCTCAGGGGACAGACTGCGGCCCGGCGCGGACACGGCGTAGGGCCACTGGCCCCTGATATTCGGGATGAAGGTCCCACGGCGGATGAAGGACTTTGGTCCTGCTCATTGCGGCCTTTCAGCCCGAGCCCCGCCGCCCCGGCGCTCTCTAGCGTCGACTGAGGCCGGTCACCGATAGGGGGTACCCGAGTTGGCTTCGGTTGACATTCGTATCGAGAAGCGGCCTCCGCCCGCCGCGCCGCCGCGTCGCCGCGCTCCGTGGCACCTGCGCGCGAACGCGATCGTGGTGGCGTGGCTGGCCCTGACCGTCGCGTCCGCGACGGCGGGCGAGGCGCTGCCGGCGCCGCGCTGGCTGCTGATCCACGTCTTCCTGCTCGGCGCGGTCTCCACCGCCATCCTGATCTGGAGCGAGCACTTCACCGTCGCGCTGCTCCGCGCGCGGACGCCGGAGCCGCGCTGGAGCGTCACCCGACTGCTGGCCCTGAACGCCGCGACGGCGGCGGTGCTGTACGGCGTGACCGTCGGCCCGTGGCAGGTGGCGGCGGCGGGCGCGGCCCTGATCGTGGCGGTGGTCCTCTGGCACGCGGCCGCCCTGCTGAAGATGGTACGGCGCGCGCTGCCCGGCCAGTTCGGCCACGTCATCCCCTGGTACGTGTGCGCGGCTGGCGCTCTGGCGATCGGCGCCGTCCTCGGCGGTCTGCTGGCCGCCCACCTCACCTCCAGCGGCCTGCACGAGCGGATGCAGGCCGCGCACGCCGAGGTGAACCTGTTCGGCTGGGTCGGCCTGACCGTGCTCGGCACCCTGTTCACGCTGTGGCCGACGGTCCTGCGCACCCGCATGTCCGCCCGCACCCGCAAGGCGTCCGTGATCGGCCTGCGGCTGGCGGCGCCGGGCCTGCTGGTGGCCGTGGCCGCGCTGGTGGCGGGCTGGCGCTGGGCGGCGGTCGCGGGACTGGCCGTGTACGCCGCCGGCGCGCTGGCGGCGCTGCTGCCCCTGGCCGAGACGCTGCGCCGCCGCCGCCCGCACACCGGCGCGGCCTGGATGCTGGGCGCCTCGGTCGTCTGGTTCGAGCTCGCGCTGCTCGCCGATCTGGTGATCGTGGCGACCCGCCCGGCCGACCAGGTGGGCGACGCCCTGGAGCCGCTGCTGCCGCTGGTGCTCGTCGGATTCGTCGCCCAGGTGCTGCTGGGCTCGCTGCTGCACCTGCTGCCCGCGGTGCTGGGCGGCGGCCCGGCCCGCTTCAAGGAGAACGCGGCGCTGCTGGAGCGGGGCTGGCCGGTCCGGCTGACGGCGCTCAACGCCGGGGTGCCGCTGCTGGCCCTGCCGGTGCCGAGGCCGCTCGCCCTGCTGGGCTGGGCGCTGGTCCTGGGTTCCGCCACCGCGTTCGTCGTGCTGGCCGTGATCGCCCTGTTCCGCGCCAAGGCGGCCGAGGGCGGGCCAGCGGACGGGACGGAGGCCGGGACGAGGGGCGGGAAGGGCCCCGTGCTGGCCGGGCTGGTCGTCGGATGCCTGCTGACGGCAGCCGCCGTCGTCAGCACGACGACCGGTGGAGCGCCCCCGGCCGCCACCGTGACCGCCACCGGCGCGCGGACGGTCGAGGTCACGCTGATCGGGATGAGCATCCAGCCCTCGGTGATCGAGGCCGCCCCGGGCACGGTCCTCACGTTGCGCGTCACCAACAAGGACGCGCAGCGGCACGACCTACGGCTGGCGACGGGAGAGCGCACACCGCTGCTGACCGCCGGGCAGAGCGTCACGCTGAAGCTCGCCCCGCTCGGCGAGCCCGTCGACGGCTGGTGCACCGTGGCCGGTCACCGCGCCGCGGGCATGACGATGCGCATCGTGCCCACCGGCACCCGGGCGCGGCAGGACCCGGCCGCGCAGCCGCAGGGGCACGCCGCCCACGGGAACCCGCAGGCGACCGCCGGACCCGCCCGCCTGAACGTGGCCGCGCCGATGTCCCCGGGCTGGAAGCCGTACGACGCCACGCTGCGCCCGGCGCCCGGCGGCAAGGAGCACCGGGTCGAGCTCCGGGTGGAGGAGACCGAGCAGGAGGTGGCCCCCGGCGTACGGCAGCGGGTGTGGACGTTCAACGGCGCCGTTCCCGGGCCGGCGCTGCGCGGCAAGGTCGGCGACGTGTTCACGGTGACGTTCGTCAACAACGGCACGATGGGGCACGGCATCGACTTCCACGCCGGCGCCACCGCGCCGGACGTGGCGATGCGCACCATCCAGCCGGGCGAGCGGCTCACCTACCGGTTCCGGGCGGAGTACGCCGGGGCGTGGCTGTACCACTGCTCGACGATGCCGATGAGCCAGCACATCGCGAACGGCATGTACGGGGCCGTGGTGATCGACCCGCCGGACCTGCCGCGGGTGGACCGGGAGTTCCTGCTGGTGCAGGGCGAGCTGCACCTGGGCGAGCCGGGCAGCGAGGCCCAGGTCGCCAAGATCCGCGAGGGGCGTCCGGACGGCTGGATGTTCAACGGCACCGCCGCGGGCTACGACCACGCCCCGCTGGAGGCGAAGGCGGGCGAGCGGGTGCGGATCTGGGTGGTGTCCGCCGGGCCGAGCTCGGGGACCGCTGTGCACGTGGTCGGGGCGCCGTTCGACACCCTCTACCTGGAGGGCGCCTACCGGCTGCGCGAGGACGACCCGGGTGGCGCGCAGGTGCTGGGCCTGGCCCCGGCGCAGGGCGGGTTCGTCGAGCTGGTCTTCCCCGAGCCGGGTAGCTACCCGGTGGTGGACCACACGATGCGGCACGCCGAGGCGGGCGCGCACGGCATGTTCCGGGTGGGTGCGCGATGACCTGGTGGTCGGTGGTGCGCTTCCTGCACGTGCTGTCGGCGGCGCTGTGGGTCGGCGGGCAGCTCACCGTCTCGCTGGTGGTACGGCCGCTGACGCTGCGCCTCCTGGACGAGGAGCGGCGCGGCCGGGTGCTGAACGCCGTCGGCCGCCGGTTCGGCATGTTCACCGGGGCGGTGTTCCTGCCCCTGCAGCTCGGCACCGGCGTGGCCATCGCCTGGCACAAGGGCGTCACCTGGGCCTCGCTGGCCGAGCCCGGGTACGGGCGGGTCCTGGCGGCGAAGCTGGCGCTGTTCTGCGCGGTCATGCTCGCCGCCGGCCTGCACGGCTGGGCGTCCGCCGCGGGACGCGCCGGTTTCGCCCGAGCCATGGCGATGGCCGCGCTGGTCGGGTCGGTCGGGGTCGTCCTGCTGGCCACCGGTTTGCCGGCCACCTGAGCCGATCACCGGGTCGCCGGGGTCTTTGGGCCCGATCGAGGGGACCAAAGGCCCTGACCCCGGGATACGCACCCCCACCAGGATGAAAGACGTCGCAGCCGGCCGTGTCTGTCGGCCGCTACCGGGCTCCCCGAAGAACCCGCACCTTTAAGTGCGATTTTTCGGGATATGCACGGTTCGTGACGGATGAAAGAGGAGTACACATGGCGGGCATGGACGGGCCGGTCAACGACGCCCTGCTACGGCTGGGCCGGCACCTGCGCCCCGGAACGGTCTCGGAAGACCTCCGCACCCTGCACCAGATCGGTGGCCGGCAGGGGGACGCCTTCTACCGGGACCGGTGGAGCCACGACAAGGTGGTGCGCTCCACGCACGGGGTGAACTGCACCGGATCGTGTTCGTGGAAGGTCTACGTCAAGGACGGGATCATCACCTGGGAGGCCCAGCAGACCGACTACCCGAGCGTCGGCCCCGACCGGCCGGAGTACGAGCCGCGCGGCTGCCCACGCGGCGCCGCGTTCTCCTGGTACACCTACTCCCCCACCCGGGTGCGCTTCCCGTACGCGCGCGGCGTGCTGGTGGAGATGTACCGGGAGGCCAAGGCGCGCCTGGGCGACCCGGTGGCGGCCTGGGCGGAGATCACCGCCGATCCCGAACGGCGGCGCCGCTACCAGTCGGCCCGCGGCAAGGGCGGCCTGGTGCGGGTCACCTGGGACGAGGCCACCGAGATGATCGCGGCCGCGCACGTGCACACCATCAAGGAGTACGGCCCCGACCGGGTCGCGGGCTTCTCCCCGATCCCGGCGATGTCGATGGTCTCGCACGCGGCGGGAGCCCGCTTCGTGTCGCTCCTCGGCGGCACCATGCTGTCGTTCTACGACTGGTACGCCGACCTGCCGGTGGCCTCACCCCAGGTGTTCGGCGACCAGACCGACGTGCCCGAGTCGGCCGACTGGTGGGACGCGGCCTACCTGATGCTGTGGGGCTCCAACGTGCCGGTGACCCGGACGCCGGACGCGCACTACATGACCGAGGCCCGCTACCGGGGTCAGAAGGTCGTCGTGGTCAGCCCCGACTACAGCGACGCGACCAAGTTCGCCGACGAGTGGCTGGCCCCGCACCCGGGCACCGACGGGGCGCTGGCCATGGCGATGGGGCACGTGATCCTCAAGGAGTTCTTCGTCAACCGGCAGGTGCCGTACTTCGTCGACTACGTCAAGCGGCACAGCGACCTGCCGTTCCTGGTGACGCTGGAGCGGCGCGACGGCGGCCATGTGCCCGCCAAGTTCCTGACCGCCGCCGACCTGGACGAGCCGGGTGCGGACGGCGACGCCGAGGCGGCGTTCAAGACGGTGCTGATCGACGCCGTGACCGGCGAGCCCGCGGTGCCGAACGGCTCGCTCGGGTTCCGCTTCTCCGAGCAGGGCGAGGGCCGCTGGAACCTGGACCTCGGCGACGTCGACCCGCTGCTGACGCTGGACGGCGACCCGTCCGTGACGGTCCTGCTGCCCCGCTTCGACCAGCCCGACGGCACCGGGGTGCTGCGCCGCGCCGTCCCGGCCCGCGAGATCGGCGGGCGGCTGGTCACCACGGTCTACGACCTCATGCTCGCCCAGTACGGCATCACCCGCCCCTCGCCCGGCGCCCACCCGGCCGACGGCGCGGCGGAACCGGCGGACTGGCCGGAGTCCTACGACGACGCGAGCGCGCCGTACACCCCGGCCTGGCAGGAGACGATCACCGGGGTGCCGGCGGCCAAGGTGGTGAAGATCGCCCGCGAGTTCGCCCGCAACGCCGAGGAGTCGGGGGGCCGCTCCATGATCATCATGGGCGCGGGGACCAACCACTGGTTCCACTCCGACACGATCTACCGCTGCTTCCTGGCGCTGACCACGCTGACCGGCTGCCAGGGCGTCAACGGCGGCGGCTGGGCGCACTACGTCGGCCAGGAGAAGTGCCGGCCGGTCACCGGCTGGGCGCAGATGGCGTTCGGCCTCGACTGGGCGCGCCCGCCCCGGCAGATGATCGGCACCGCCTACTGGTACCTGCACACCGGCCAGTGGCGCTACGACACCTACAGCGCCGACACGGTCGCCTCGCCGCTGGGCGGCGGGGAGTTCACCGGCAAGGCGACCGCGGACCTGCTGTCGCAGTCGGCGCGGCTCGGCTGGATGCCGTCGTACCCGACGTTCGACCGCAACCCGCTGGACCTGGCCGACGAGGTGGCCGCCGCCGGGCAGGAGGCGGGGCCGTACATCGCGGCCAAGGCCGCCTCCGGTGAGCTCGGGTTCGCCTGCGAAGACCCGGACGCGCCGGAGAACTGGCCGCGCGTGCTCACCGTGTGGCGGGCCAACCTGCTGGGCTCCTCGGCCAAGGGCAACGAGTACTTCCTGCGGCACCTGCTCGGCACCGACTCCTCGGTCCGCGCCGCCGAGGCCGCGCCCGAGCAGCGGCCCGAGGACGTGACCTGGCACGAGGAGACACCGCGCGGCAAGCTCGACCTGCTGCTGTCGCTGGACTTCCGGATGACCTCCACGACGCTGTTCTCCGACATCGTGCTGCCCGCCGCCACCTGGTACGAGAAGCACGACCTGTCCTCGACCGACATGCACCCGTTCGTACACGCGTTCAGCCCGGCGATCGACCCGCCCTGGCAGACGCGCACCGACTTCGCCGCCTTCAACGCCATCGCCAAATCCTTCAGCGCGCTCGCCGCCACCCGCCTGGGGGTGCGCAAGGACGTGATCGCGGTGCCGCTGCTGCACGACACCCCGGACGAGCTCGCCACCCCGCACGGCCAGGTACTCGACTGGCGGCGGACCGGCCGGACCCCCGTGCCCGGCCGCGACTTCCCGAAGATCGTGACGGTCGAGCGGGACTACGGGGCGATCGCCGACAAGATGGCCTCGCTCGGCCCGCTGATCGACAAACTCGGCACCACGACCAAGGGCATCACCTACCGGGTCACCGCCGAGGTCGAGCGGCTCGGCCGGATGAACGGCACGGTGCGCGGCGGTGTGGCCGACGGCAGGCCGTCGCTGGCCCGCGACACCGACATGTGCGAGACGATCCTGGCGCTGTCGGGCACCACCAACGGCCACCTGGCCGCCCAGGGGTTCGACACGCTGGCCCGCCGTACCGGGACGAGCTTCGACGGGCTCGCCGACGAGCACAAGAAGATCACCTTCGCCGACACGCAGGCCAGGCCCGTCCCGGTGACCACCTCGCCGGAGTGGTCGGGCAGTGAGACCGGCGGGCGGCGCTACTCGGCCTTCACCATCAACGTCGAGCACCGCAAACCGTGGCACACCCTGACCGGCCGCCAGCACTTCTTCCTGGACCACGACTGGATGCACGAGGTCGGCGAGGCGCTACCGGTCTACCGGCCGCCGCTGAACATGACCGTGCTGTTCGGCGAGCCGGGCGTCGGCGAGGGCGGCGAGCAGGGCATCACCGTGCGCTACCTCACCCCGCACTCCAAGTGGTCGATCCACTCGGAGTACCAGGACAACCTGCTGATGCTGACCCTGTCGCGGGGCGGGCCGAACATCTGGATGAGCCCGGCCGACGCGGCCCGCGCCGGCATCCGCGACAACGACTGGGTGGAGGCGGTCAACCGCAACGGCGTCGTGGTCGCCCGCGCGATCGTCTCGCACCGCATGCCCACCGGGACCGTGTACATGTACCACGCCCAGGAGCGGGTCGTGGACGTGCCCAAGAGCGAGACGTCCGGGCGGCGCGGCGGGATCCACAACTCGCTGACCCGCCTGCTGATCAAACCGACGCACCTGATCGGCGGCTACGCCCAGCTCTCCTTCGCGTTCAACTATCTCGGCCCGACCGGTAACCAGCGGGACGAGGTCACCGTGATCCGCCGCCGCAGCCAGGAGGTCGACTACTGATGAAAGTCATGGCCCAGCTCGCCATGGTGATGAACCTGGACAAGTGCATCGGGTGCCACACCTGCTCGGTCACCTGCAAGCAGGCATGGACCAACCGGGCGGGCACCGAGTACGTCTGGTTCAACAACGTCGAGACCCGGCCCGGACAGGGCTACCCCCGCACCTACCAGGACCAGGAGAAGTGGAAGGGCGGCTGGGAGCTGAACCGGCGCGGCCGGCTTCAGCTCAAGGCCGGTGGACGGCTGAAGAAGCTGATGTCCATCTTCGCCAACCCGCTGATGCCGTCGATCCAGGACTACTACGAGCCCTGGACCTACGACTACGACCGGCTGTTCTCCGCGCCGATGCAGGACGACACCCCGGTCGCGCGGCCCAAGTCGCTCATCACCGGCGAGAACACCAAGATCAGCTGGAGTGCGAACTGGGACGACAACCTGGCCGGCGGGCCGGAGCTCGCGCCCGCCGACCCCGTGCTGCGCAAGCTGTCGAACCAGGTGAAGCTGGAGTTCGAGCAGGCGTTCATGTTCTACCTGCCGCGCATCTGCGAGCACTGCCTCAACCCCTCGTGCGTGTCCTCCTGCCCGTCGGGGGCGATGTACAAGCGCTCCGAGGACGGCATCGTGCTGGTCGACCAGGACCGGTGCCGGGGGTGGCGGATGTGCGTGACCGGCTGCCCGTACAAGAAGGTGTACTTCAACCACCGCACCGGCAAGGCGGAGAAGTGCACCTTCTGCTACCCCCGGGTCGAGGTGGGCCTGCCCACCGTCTGCTCGGAGACCTGCGTCGGGCGGCTGCGCTACCTCGGCATCATCCTCTACGACGCCGACCGGGTGACCGAGGCCGCCTCCGTCCCCGACGAGAAGGCGCTGTACGAGGCGCAGAAGAGCGTGATGCTCGACCCGCACGACCCGGCCGTGATCGCCGCGGCCCGCGCCGACGGCATTCCCGAGGACTGGCTGGACGCGGCACAGCGCTCGCCCATCCACAAGCTGATCTTCGAGTTCGGGGTGGCCCTGCCGCTGCATCCGGAGTACCGGACCATGCCGATGGTCTGGTACATCCCGCCGCTGTCGCCGGTCGTCGACGTGCTGACCGGCACCGGCCACGACGGTGAGGACGCCGGCAACCTGTTCGGCGCGATCGACGCGCTGCGCATCCCCATCGAGTACCTGGCCGAGCTGTTCACCGCCGGCGACCCCGAACCGGTCCGGGGGGTGCTGCGCCGGCTGGCGGCGATGCGCTCGTACATGCGCCGGATCAACCTCGGGCAGGAGCGCGACGAGTCGATCGCGGCGGCGGTCGGCATGAGCGGCCAGAGCATCGAGGAGATGCACCGGCTGCTGGCCATCGCCGCCTACAACGAGCGCTACGTGATCCCCAAGGCGCACGCCGAGCAGGGCGCCCAGCTGGAAGAAATGGCAACCGGGTGCAGCCTCGACTACGAGGGCGGCCCCGGCATGAGCGGCCCGTTCGGCGAGGCGTCCGGCATGCCCACACCGGTCGCGGTGGAGAACTTCCACGCGCTCAAGGACCGGCAGACCACCGGCGCGCTGGTCGACCCCGAGGAACGCCAGGGCCGCATCAACCTCCTCAACTGGGACGGCAAGGGCAAACCCGATGGTCTCTTCCCGAAGAAGAACGGCGAATCATGAGTGAAGCACGCACCGCCCACATGGTGGCCTCGGTGCTCCTCGGCTACCCCGACGACGCGTTGTACGGCGCCCGCCAGGTGCTGACCGAGTCGGTGGCCACGCTCCCCGAGGGGGAGGTCCGCACCCGGTTGACCGCCTTCCTCGACCACCTGGACGCCACCTCGCGGGCCGACCTGACCGCCCACTACGTGGCGACGTTCGACCTCAAGCGCCGCTGCTGCCTGTACCTCACCTACTACGCCTACGGCGACACCCGCAAACGCGGCGCCGCCCTGCTGCGGTTCAAGCACGCCTTCCGCTCGGCGGGATTCGAGCTCGCCGACGGGGAACTGCCCGACCACCTGGCGGCGGTGTGCGAACTGTCCGGCCGCGGGGCCGTCAGGGAGGCCAGGCGGCTGCTGCTGGAGAACCGCGCGGGCCTGGAACTGCTGCGCAAGGCGCTGGAGGCCGAGAGGTCGCCGTACGCCGACGTCATCGCCGCCGTGCTGGCCACGCTCCCGCCGGCCGGGCTGCGGGACCAGGAGGCCGCGCTGCGGCTGGCGACCCAGGGGCCGCCCGCCGAGGAAGTCGGGCTCGAACCCTTCGCCGTCATGGGAGGAAACCGGTGAACGTGCTGCTCTGGGTGGTGGCGCCGTACGTGGCCATCACCGTGTTCGTGCTCGGGCATGTGTGGCGCTACCGCTACGACAAGTTCGGCTGGACCACCCGCTCGTCGCAGATGTACGAGTCGCGGCTGCTGCGGATCGGCAGCCCGCTGTTCCACTTCGGCATCCTCGTGGTGGCGCTCGGCCACGTCGGCGGGCTGGTGATCCCGAAGAGCTGGACCGAGGCGCTCGGCGTCAGCGAGGAGCTGTACCACCTGGCGGCGGTCGTCCTCGGCACCGTCGCCGGAGTGTCCACGCTCGCCGGTCTCGCCATCCTGATCTACCGGCGGCGCACCGTCGGCCCGGTGTTCACCGCCACCACCCGCAACGACAAGCTGATGTACGCCGTGCTGGCCCTCACCATCGTGCTCGGCCTGGCCGCCACGGTGGCGGCCAACATCGTCGGCGGCGGCTACGACTACCGCACCACCATCTCGCCCTGGTTCCGGTCGATCTTCTACTTCCAGCCTGATCCCGCGCTGATGGCCGGAGCCCCGATCCTGTTCCAGTTGCACGCCCTCAGCGCGCTGCTGCTGTTCTCGGTCTGGCCGTTCACCCGGCTGGTGCACATGCTCACCGCCCCCGTCGGCTACCTCACCCGGCCGTATGTGGTCTACCGCAGCCGGGACGGGCAGCGGCCCGGCTCCCGCGCTCCCCGGCGGGGATGGGAGTCGTCCTCCCGCTGAAGTGACGCGACAAGGCCGACCGGCACTGTGCCGGTCGGCCTTGTCCATGGGTTCTTCGCCCGATCAGTCGAGGACCGCGGTGGCTTCGACTTCGACCAGGAGATCGGGTTCCCCCAG
The DNA here is from genome assembly GCF_040645915.1 of Nonomuraea sp. NPDC046570. Taxonomy (NCBI): domain Bacteria; kingdom Bacillati; phylum Actinomycetota; class Actinomycetes; order Streptosporangiales; family Streptosporangiaceae; genus Nonomuraea; species Nonomuraea sp. NPDC046570. The sequence goes on from NZ_JBEYZF010000021.1 coordinate 121,488, forward strand.
TGCCGCGACGCCCAGGAGGGTGATCGGTTTGACCGGGTCGATCCCCAGCTTCGCGGCCGCCCGGGCGACGCCCTCGCCCAGCAGTGGCATCTTCTCGGGCTTCCAGTCGACGACGTAGACGGTCAGCTTCGCCACATCGTCGAAGGATCCGCCGATCTCGGCCAGAGCGATGCCGATGTTGAGGTAGCACTGCTCGACCTGGGCGGCGAGGTCTCCTTCGCCGACCTTGCGGCCTTCGGCATCGCGGGCGACCTGACCGGCGAGGAACACCAGTCTCGATCCCGTGGCGATCGAGAGCTGGCGGTAGACGTCAGGTTTCGGCAGTCCGTCGGGGTTGAACAGCTTCACGCTCATGACCGCTCCTCGGTTTCGGCACTCGACCAAACCATAGCAATGCTATGTATTGTGGCGCCATGGTGCGCACGAAAGATCCCGCTGTCCGCTCCCTGCTGATCGACCGAGCCGCGCAGATGCTGCGCATGCGGGAGCCGGTGACCCTGCGCTCGCTGGTGGCCGGAACCGGCGTGTCCACGATGGCGGTCTACACCTACTTCGGCGGCATGGACGGCCTCTGGAAGGCGATGCGGCAGGAAGGGTTCACCCGCCTGGCCGCCAAGCTCGCGGCGGTCTCGATGTCCGCGGATCCGGTACGGGACCTGGCCGCCCTGGGGGCCGCGTACCTGTCCAACGCCCTGGCCTGCCCCGATCTGTACCGGGTCATGTTCGATGCCGGGTTCGAGCTCGAGGACGCCGGGGCCGCGGACGAGACGTTGCACTGCCTGGTCAGCGCCGTCGAACGGGCCAAGGCCGCCGGTCGTTTCCGCGGCGACGTCGATCCGCTGGAACTGGCGACGCAGAGCTGGGCCGTCGGTCACGGCCTGGCATCGCTCGTGGTCACGGGCCCGCTGCCGCACCAGGCGCTCGCCCATGGCGTGCCCATGCTGACCGCCCTGTTCACCAGCTCAGGCGACGATCCCGGCAGATGCCGCCGGTCGGTCGAACTCGGCTGGACATCACGCCCCTAGCCCGCGCGCCCCAGCCCCTGTGTGGTCCCTCCCTCGGGTGGAAGCCACAAGCCCGGCCCGGCGAAGGCCGGGCCGGGCTGAGCTGAGCGGTCCGATCAGTGGCCGGTTACCGAGGGGACGGGCCGCGCGGCCGCAGTGGCGGAGGCCGCCGCCCGCCGCCGGGCCGCCGCCCGGACCACGGTCACGGTCAGCACGGCGGTCAGCGCCGAGACGACGGCCAGCAGCGCCAGGCCGAGCGCGTAGGAGCCGAACTGGCCGTAGATGAAGCCCATCACCAGCGGCGGGACGAACCCGCCGAGGCCGCCCGCGGCGCCGACCAGGCCGGTGACCGAGCCCACCTTGTCGGTCGGGGCCACCTGGGCGACCAGCGCGAAGGTTGCTCCGCTGCCCGCGCCGAGCGCCGCGGCCATGGTCAGGAACGCGATCGTGCCCACCGGCATCAGGGCCGGTGTGAAGGCCTGCGCGGCGGCGGCGACGGCGGCCACGACGAACACGGCGGTCAGCACGGGAAGCGGCCCGAACCGGTCGGACAGCCAGCCGCCGATCGGGCGCAGCATGACCGCCAGCAGCACGAATCCGGCCATCCGGTTGGCGGCGTCGGCCTGCTCCAGGCCGTAGGCGGTCTGCAGGTAGGCGGGCAGGTAGACGGAGAAGGCGACGTACCCGCCGAAGGCCACCGCGTACAGGATGGACGCCTGCCAGGTGATCGGCAGCTTGGCGGTGGCCGCCAGGCGGGCCATCAGCGGCTGGGCCGGGACGGTACGGCCGGGCGCGTCCCGCATGACCAGCCAGGACACGACCGCGTAGAGGGCCAGGACGACGGCGGTGATCAGGAACGGGGTCGCCGAGTCACCGGACTTCACCAGTTTGACGGTGGTCAGGGCGCTGATCGCGGTGCCGCCCATGCCCGCCCCGAAGATGCCGACGGCCAGACCTCGGCGCTCCGGCGGGAACCAGGCGTTGACGAAGGGCACGCCGACGGCGAACACCGTGCCGCCGATGCCCAGGAAGAAGCCGCCGACCAGCAGCGCCGCCAGCGAACCCTGCCCGGCCAGGCCGATGAACAGGACGGGGACGATGGTGGCGGCCGAGATCAGCGGGAACATCACCCGGCCGCCGAAGCGGTCGGTGAGCGCGCCGACCGGGATGCGGCCCAGCGAGCCGACGATCACCGGTACGGCGACGAGCAGCGCCTGCTGGGAGGCCGACAGGCTCAGCAGATCCTTGAACCGCGGGCCCAGTGGGCTGAGCAGCGCCCAGGCCCAGAAGTTCACCGCGAAGCCCAGTGTCGCCAGCGTCAGCATCAGCGCCCGCCGGCCGCCGCCGGCCGGAGCCTGCCTGTCAGTACCCATCTCACCCGTCCTTGTCACAGCGGTAGCAGCCCGGTGCTCCCTCGTACCCCCATCCCAGTCCAGGACGCCTCTATCCGGACACCGACCAAGGTCCCGTCCGTCCAGGACCTCCGGCACTCAGGAGGCTCTGCGACCGAAGCGCCCATCCCGCGGCTTCTCCCAGAGCAGGCAGTAGCGGCGCAGCAGGAGTCGGCGGAACCGGCAGCCCGGCAGGACGGCCCGAGCCACCCGGCCGATCTCGCCCCAGGACATGATCGGATCCATGGCGGGCACGCCCTGGCCGGGGCCGCTCTTGCCGCCGTGCGGCCGTCCGGCGACGCGTGAGGCGAGCTGGCCGGCGCCGCTGATGGTCCAGTCCAGCGGGGAGCGGTTCCGCCCGAGACCGATGATCACCAGGCGTCCGCCGGGGGCGAGCAGCCGTACCAGGGCGTCCAGGGCCTGCCGGAAGTCCGCGTGGTGCACGACCGCGACGGCGCTGACGAAGTCGTATGCGCCCTCGGGGAGCGCGCCGTCGAGGTAGTCGGCCTCCACGAACGAGGCGTTCGGCAGGTGGCCGTGGCGTTCGCGGGCCATCGTGATCGCCGCGGCCGACCGGTCCGCGCCGGTCACGGCGGGTACGCGCCCGGCCAGCTTGCCGACCAGCAATCCGTCGCCGCACCCGACGTCCAGAGCCTGCTCACACCTGTCCGGCACCGCCCGCAGCACCAGCTTCTGGTAGTGCACATTGTGATTCCAGTACGGATCAGGCATCGGCTCAGTCCAGTCCGCGTTTGCCCGGTGTCCAGAACGGTTTCGTGCGCACGTCCCGTCGCTGCCAGCCGCGTTCGCCGACCAGGTGGGCGCGGAGGGCCTGGATGGTGCGCGCCTCCCCCGCCAGGTAGGCCACGCCGGGCTCGTCCGGCAGGTCGAGTTCCCTGACCGCCTCGACCAGGGTCTCGGAGCTCGCGGCCGGCGCCCCGTTCCTGCACACCCGGACCAGCTCGCGGGACAGGTCGAGGTGGTCGTCGGGGGTGGCGGCCTCCACCACCCCGAACACCGCCGCCCCCGCGGGCAGGTCGCGCAGCATCGCGCCGAAGGCGACCGAGGCGGTCTCCTCTCCGGCGAACAGGTGGTACGGCGCGCCCTGCCGTACCACGAAACGTCCTTCCGGCCTGGTGAAGGCGACCTGCCGGCCGGGGTGGGCGTTCCGCAGCCAGGTCGCGCCGGGCGCGTCCCCGCCGTGGTCGTAGCCGATCAGGTCGAGGGCCTCCCAGGAGGGGTCGTGCCGCCACACCGAGTAGGTGCGTAAGGCGCCCTTCGTCCAGGTCTTCGTCGCGAACGGGTCGTCGACCAGCAGCCGGACGTGCTGGCCCGGTGTCCATCGCAGTCCGGCCAGGCCTTCGCCGGCGATCGTGATCCGCCGCATGCGGGGCGTGACCCGCTCGACCTCCAGGATCTCCCCCTCGACGAACAGCCGGGCGCGCAGCGCGCTCGCGATGGTCATCGTCGCCTCGGGTCCAGGTGTTCGATCCGCCGGCGGGCCTCGACGAAGATGCCCTGGATCTGGTCGACGACCCTGGGGTCGCCGTGCGCGTGCGCGAGCGTCTTCACCGCGGCCTTGACCAGGCGCAGCGCGGGGCCGATGATCTCGGCGGCGTCGGGGTCGCGAAACATGCCCCATTCGCCCCGGCTGGCCGCCCGCCCCCAGATCCGCTCGACCTCCTCGGCCTGCTCGTCGACCGCGGCCCGCCCGGCGTCGGTGACGTGGTACACCTTGCGGCCGTCGGCCGCCTCGACCCGCACCAGCCCCTCGTCCTCCAGCAGTTGCAGGGTCGGGTAGATGGAGCCCGCGCTGGGCTCGTAGGTCCCGTTGAAGCGTTCGGCCAGGCGGTTCATCACCTCGTAGCCGTGCCCGGCCCGCTCGGCGACCAGGGCGAGGACGGCCAGCCGCAACTCCCCCGGCCCGAAGAAGCGCCCCGTCGGCCCGATACCGCCCGCACCGGGCGCGCGTCGTGCGTTCATCATGAGTCGGATGCTATATCGAACGATATAACGAAGTAAACACCCCTCGCGCGGGACCCTGCTTCCCGCGCGAGTCAGGCGAGCGCCACCAGGTCCAGGTAGTCGGCGCTCCACAGGTCCTCGGTGCCGTCCGGCAGCAGCAGGACCCGCTCCGGCCGGAGCGCCTCGATGGCCCCCTCGTCGTGGGTGACCATCACGATGGCCCCCGGGTACGCGCCGACCGCCGCCAGCACCTCGCCCCGGGAGGCGGGGTCGAGGTTGTTGGTGGGCTCGTCCAGCAGCAGCACGTTCGCGCCGGAGTGGACCAGCCCGGCCAGCGCCAGCCGGGTCTTCTCCCCACCGGACAGCACCCTGGCCGGTTTGTCGGCGTCGTCCCCGCTGAACAGGAACGAGCCCAGCACCCGCCGGGCCTCGCCGTCGTCCAGGTGCGGCGCGACCGAGGCCAGGTTCTGCCGGACGGTACGGGTGAGGTCGAGCGTGTCGTGCTCCTGCGCGAAGTACCCCAGCCGCAGCCCGTGACCGTGCACCACCCGGCCCTCGTCGGGGCGTTCGCGCCCGGCCAGGAGCCGCAGCAGGGTGGTCTTGCCCGCGCCGTTGAGCCCCAGGATCACCAGCCTGCTCCCCCGGTCCACGGCCAGATCCACCCCGGACAGGACCTGGTGCGCGCCGTACGACTTGGTCAGGCTGACCGCGCCGAGCGGTATCCGGCCGCACGGCGCGGGCTCGGGCAGCCGGATGCGCGCGACCTTGTCGGCGCGGCGGGCCGGCTCCACCCCGGCGAGCATCCGGTCGGCCCGCCGGGCCATGTCCCTGGCCCTGGTCGCGGTACCCGCGCGCGAGCGCATCTTGCCCGCCTGCGCGTGCAGCGACGCCGCCTTGCGCTCGGCGTTCACCCTCTCCCGGGTACGGCGCCGCTCGTCGGCGGCCCGCTGGGCGAGGTAGGTGTGCCAGCCGGTGTTGTGCACGTCGACGGCGGCGCGCTGCGGGTCGAGGTGGAAGACCCGGTTCACGGTGTCGGCCAGCAGCGAGGTGTCGTGGCTGATCACCACGAGGCCGCCCTGGTGACCGGTCAGGAACGTCCGCAGCCAGGCGACCGAGTCGGCGTCCAGGTGGTTGGTCGGCTCGTCGAGCAGCAGCGTGCCATGACCGGCGAACAGGATCCGGGCCAGTTCCACGCGGCGGCGCTGGCCGCCGGACAGGGTGCCGACCGCCTGGTCCATCACCCTGGCCGGCAGTCCCACCCCGGCGGCGACCCGGGCCGCCTCGGCTTCGACGAGGTACCCGCCGCCCGCCTGGAACCGCGCCTCCGCGCGGGTGTAGGCGGCCATCGCCGCCTCCTGCGCGGCCGGGCCGGCGGCCTGGGCCATCGCGTGCTCGGCGGCGCGCAGCGCGCGGACCGCCTGGTCCAGGCCGCGGGCGGACAGGATCCGGTCGGTGACGGTGGCGGCGGGGTCGGCCGCGCGCGGGTCCTGCGGCAGGTAGCCGTGGGAGCCGGTGCGGGTGATGGATCCGGCGGCGGGCTTGGCGTGCCCGGCCAGGGTCTCCATCAGCGTGGTCTTGCCCGCGCCGTTGCGGCCGACCAGGCCGACGCGGTCGCCGGGGGCGATGTGGAAGGAGATGTCGGACAGCAGCAGCCGGGCGCCGACGCGCACGTCGACACCGCGAACGGTAATCATGATGTAACACTCCGTGAGAGCTCAAGGACACAGTGCTGGCGCGAAAGCGGGTGTCCGAGCTAGGCAAGACGGGGTGTAGACATGCCCGCCACTGTAGCGGGCACCCCAAATGAACCGCACTCCGTTTTCGCGCCGCTGACCGGCACGCGCCCGGAGGCCTACATCGCGGCCGCGATCCGTTCGGCGCCCGGCCCGGACAGGCCTGCCAGCCCCGCGGCCCGCCCGGTCGCCAGCAGGAGCAGGTCAGCCGCGGGCCCCCGGGCATCGTCCGGCCCCTCGCCGGCCGACCAGTCCAGGTCGGTGGCGGTCAGCCGCGTGCCGCGGAAGCGCTTGCGGGCGCCGTAGAACGGGCTGGCCAGGATGTGGTCGAGCGCCGCGATCGTCGGCTCCGCGGGCATCGCCCGTACGCGCCCGAGCGGCCGGGCGATGTCCTGGCCGTGGACCAGCGCGTCGGCGAGCGGGTCCAGCGGGCCGGAGCCGGGCGAGCGGCGAGCCGAGCCCGCCGTCTCCCGGAACTGCGCGACGAGCTCCGCGGGCGCGAACCTGGCCGCCCGCTCTCGCGCCTCGTCGGCGACCATCCGGTTGAAGTCGCCACGCGCCCGGATCGCGCCCTTGATCGTGCCCAGCAGGGTGCTTCGCGTGGACAGCGTCAGGTGCGCGGCCACATCGTGCGTCGTCCAGCCGGGGCAGAGGGAGGCCGCCTGCCACTCGTGGTCGCCGAGGTCGTCCAGGAAGTCGGCGAGGCTGAGCCGTTCGGCCTTCACCCAGGCCAGGATTTCGTCGCGGTCCATGTCCAACTCCTCAGTGGTCACCGTCATGTGCCGTCCGGCTCGACCGCGGTCAGCCTGCGCCGCAGGTGCGCCCGTTCGGGCTCGGTACCGGCCAGGCCGAGCGCCTCCCGGTAGGCCGCCGCGGCCTCGGGGAACCGGCCGAGCCGTTGCAGCAGGTCCGCGCGGGCGGCCGGGTAGGGGTGGTGGCCGCGCAGCCGAGGCTCGCCGGCCAGCTCGTCGAGCAGCGCCAGGCCCGCCTCCGGGCCGTCGCGCATCGCGACCGCCGCGGCCCGGTTCACCGCGACCACCGGGGACGGCATGAGCGCGAGCAGCACGTCGTAGAGCGCCACGACCTGCGGCCAGTCGGTGGTCGCGAGGTCGGCGGCCTCGTCGTGCAGCGCGGCGATCGCGGCCTGCACGCCGTACGGGCCGGGCGGGCCGCCGGTCAGCGCGGCGAGCACCAGGCCACTCCCCTCCTCGATCATCGTGCGGTCCCAGCGGCCCCGGTCCTGCTCGTCGAGCAGCACCATCTCGCCGCCCGGACCGGTCCGGGCGTCCCGCCGCGCGTGGATCAGCAGCATCAGCCCGAGCAGTCCGGCGACCTCCCGCTCGGCGGGCAGCAACCGGCGCAGGATCCGCGCCAGCCGGATGGCCTCCTCGGCGAGGTCGAGCCGCTGCAGTTCCGGTCCCGAGCTGGCCGCGTAGCCCTCGGTGAAGATCGAGTAGACCACCTGGAGGACCCCCGGCAGGCGCTGCGGCAGCTCGTCGGCGCCGGGCACGCGGAACGGGATGCGGGCCTCGCGGATCTTCTTCTTCGCCCGCACGATCCGCTGGGCCATCGTCGCGGACGGCACGAGGAAGGCCCGCGCGACCTCGGGCGTCGTCAGGCCGGCCAGGCAGCGCAGGGTCAGCGCCCCGCGGTCCTCGGCGGGCAGCGCCGGGTGGGCGCAGGTGAAGAACAGTTGCAGCCGCTCGTCGGGGAGGTCGCCGTCCGCGTCCGCGGGCGGGGCGGGGGCGGTCCGGTCCGCCTCCACCTGCAGGACGGCGAGCCGCGCGGCGTAGACCTGGTCCCGCCGCAGCCGGTCGACGGCCCGGCGCCGCGCCGTCGTCAGCAGCCAGGCGCCGGGCCTGGCCGGGACCCCGTCGACCGGCCAGTGCACCAGCGCCGCCTCGATGGCCTCGGAGGCGACCTCCTCGGCCAGGTCGAGGTCGCCGAAGCGGCGGACGAGGCAGGCGAGCAGCCTGCCGCGCTCCTCACGGAACACCGACTCCACGGACGAATCCACAGACGACCCGAGAGGCGTCCCGGCGAGGGCGGCCCGCTCGTCCATCGCCGTCAGCCCTCGAACTCGGCGACCGGCCGCACCACGACCGACCCGCCGTCGCGCGAGCCGGGGCAGCGAGCGGCCCACTCGAGCGCGACATCCAGGTCCGGCACGTCGATGACGTCGTAGCCGCCGAGGACCTCGCGGGTCTCGGCGAACGGCCCGTCCGTGACGGTCCGCTCACCCGCCTGGTCGACCCGGACCGTGGTGGAGGTGGTCAGGTCCTTCAACGCGTGCCCGGCGACCCAGATCCCCGCTTCCTTCATCGCCTTGTCGTAGGCCGCCCAGTCCTCGAAGCTGCACGCGTCGTTCGTGCCGGTCGCGGAAGTGTAGATCAGCAGCATGTACTTCATGGTCCGTCTCCTGGTGTGTCCTCGCACGGCGGGTCGCCGTACTACATGACGACGAACGGGCCCCCGTCAAATCGACACGGCCCCGAAATCTTTTCCCGGGCCGGTGACTGGAAGCTCACAGGTTGCGCCCGCGCGCCGCCGTATGGGATTTCTATGGCTCATGAGTGATCCACAGCACATCGGTCACTACGCCATCGCGCGCCGTCTGGGCAGCGGCGGGCAGGCCGTCGTCTACGAGGGGTACGGCAGGAGCGGCGAGCGGGTGGCGGTCAAGGTGCTGCACACGGACGCCGGACTCGGCAGGCCCGCCGCCAAGGAGGTGGCGGCCGCACGCCGGGTGGCCCCCTTCTGTACGGCACGCATCCTGGACGCCCGCCTGGACGGGGCGCAGCCGTACATCGTCAGCGAGTACGTCGACGGCCCGAGCCTCCGTGAGGCCGTCACCCGCGACGGTCCCTACTCGGGGGACGCCCTGCGCCGGCTCGCGATCGGGATCGCCACCGCGATGGCCGCCATCCACGACGCGGGCGTGGCCCACTGCGACCTCAAGCCGGACAACGTGCTGCTGGGCCCGGACGGGCCGCGGGTCATCGACTTCGGCATCGCCCGCATCGTCGACAACTCGCTGACCGCCTCGCGCGGCATCATGGGCACGCCCGGTTACATGCCTCCCGAGTTGTTCTCCGGCGGCCTGCCCACCCCCGCGGCCGACGTGTTCGCCTGGGGCGCGGTCATCGTCTTCGCGGCCACGGGCACGGCGCCGTTCTCCCGGCGGCATGTGGCCGCCGCCATCTACGGCGTGCTGCGCAACGAGATCGATCTGAGCGCGCTGGAGGAGCCGCTGAGGAGCCTGGTCTCCGCCACGCTCGCCAAGGACCCGGCGGCCCGGCCCACCGCGCGCGAGCTGCTGCTCGGCCTGATCGGGGGGACGGAGCACGGCGGCCTGCTCCAGGCGGGCAGCAGGGCCGCGGCCGAGATGCGGGGCGGCGCGACCGACCCGCACCTCGGCGAGCTGGCGCAGCGAGCCTACGAGACGCTCTCTCCTGAGGAACAGGGCGTCGCCGACCAGCTCCTGCTGCGCATGGTGCACGCCGACGGTTCCGTGGGCAGCGTCGACCCGGGCGAGCTGGGCGTGACCACGATCGAGCCGGTGGTGCACGCGCTGGCCGGCCACGGCGTGCTCCACCTGCGCGAGGGCGGCGTGTCGCTGGCCAACTCCGCGCTCGTCCAGGCCTGGCCCCGGCTGCGCGACCTGATCGCCACCGAGCGTCCCGGCCTGTCCACCTACCAGCGGCTGCGCGAGGCCGCCCGCGACTGGGACCTGCACGGCCGCCGGGAGAGCGACCTCTACCAGGGGGCGGCGCTCGAACAGGCCACCACCTGGGCGGCCACCGCCCGCCATCGGCTGGAGTTGTCGCCGATCGAGCGGGCCTTCCTGACCGGCAGCGCGGGACTGTCCCGGCGACGGTCACGGCGCCGCAGCCTGGTCTCGATCACGCTGGCCGTCCTCCTCGTCGCCGCGCTGACCCTCGCCGGGCTGATGGAGGTCAACCGCCGGACGATCCAGCGGCAGCGTGACGAGGCCGTGGCCATGCAGTGGGCGGCCAGGGCGGAGACCCTGCGCGACGCGGACCCCACGGCGGCCCTGTTGCTCAGCGCGGCGGCCGCCGACACGGCCGACCTTCCGGACACCAGGAAGGCGCTGATCGGATCCCTGGCGCAGCCGAGCCTGCTCCGCCGGACCACCCAGGCGGTGGGGCTCGGCCAGGACGGCAGGTCGATCATCGAGATCAAGGACGGGGCCGCGGTGATCAGCGACGCGGTCACCGGGCGGACGCTCGCCCGGGTGCCGGGCGTCGAGCGCGAGTTCAAGGTGCGTGTCGCGTTCCTCTCCACCGACCGGCGGCTGCTGGCCACGGCGGAGTGCGAGGACGAGTACTGCAACTACGGGCCCACCGTGACCATCCGGCGCACCGCGGACGGCAAGCAGGTCGGGCGGGCCGTCGTGTGGAGCGACGGGGTGCTGGACCGCAACGATCTGAGATTCGACGGCAAGGGGCGGCTGCTGCGCCGGGCCACGTGCGGGAAGCCCGCCGTGTTCGCAGGGTCACGGCACGCCGGCACACTGGTCGGCTGTACGTCCGGGACATCCGTCGGCGTCGCGGACGCGGGCACCGGGCGGGTCGTCTCGCTGAAGAAGGCCGGTGGCCCCGACGCGGCGCGGTTCGCGCAGCTGAGCCCGGACGGGCGGCTGCTCGCCGTACAGCGGGACTTCGCGACGGTGGACGGGGACCCCCGGAACTATTTCGTGGACGTGTGGACGGTCAGCGAAGGCGTGCTCGGGCGGCGGGTGGGCCGCGCCGCCTTTCCCACGCACGAGAAGCCGATGACGAACTCCGGAGCCAACGAGTGCTGGCCCGAACGGCTGGTCTTCGACCGCTCGGCGAAGGTCCTGGCGGGGGAACACTGCGGGCTGGTCGTCGTCTGGGGGCAGACCGCCAGCCTCGCGTACTCCCCCACGATGCCCTTGCCGAGGTATGAGGAGAAGTGGCGGCCGATGGAGGTGCTGCAGACCTTCGAGCATCCCGTCGGCTCCTCGATCGCCTTCACCTCCGACGGCGACCTGTTCACCATGATGAGCGACGGCGAGCTGCGGGTGGTGAACGCCCGCCCTGTCACCCGCGCCGCCTCGCACCTGGGTTCCGTCAAGTCGGCCGCCTTCAGCCCGGACGGGAGGCTGCTCGCCGCGATGAACGACGACGCGCTGAGGATCACGGACACCCGGACGGGACGGACGGTTCACGAGCTCAAGGGGCCGTGGATCTCGCCGGACTTCACCGCCGACATGAACGGCACCTACCTGCCGCCGCTGCGCTTCGCGCCCGACGGGCGGTCGCTCGCGGTGAACGGCGACGGGGCCGAGGTGGTGCTGATCGATGTGGCGACGGGACAGATCACCGCCAAGCACAGGCTGGAGCACGAGCGCACCACGTCACCGACGCCCACCTCGGGCAGTGGCGACATCCTGGCCATGGACTTCTCCGCGGACGGCGCCTCGCTGGCGGCGGCGGTCGCCGTCGTCGACGACAAGTCGCCCGTCAACGGCTACAGCGTTCACGCCTGGAACACCCGCACCGGCCGCGAAACCGCGGTGGTGAAGCCGGTGCTCGCCGAGACCCTGGCCCTGTCGCCCGAAGGCGGCCGCGTCGTCGTGGGTCACCCCGACGCCGGGGTCTGCGTGGTGGAGCTGGGATCGACGGAGCCGAACTGTCAGAGCAGGCCGGGCACCGGCTTCCGCCTGCCGGGCTACTCCACGGAGAATCTCGGCTTCACCCCCGACGGAAAACACGTGCTGCTGCGGGTCGCCGACGGCTCCGTGGTGCTGTGGGACCCGAAGACCCGGCAGACGGCCGGGCCTGTCATGCGGGGGCACACCGAGGACTGGGTCTCCACAGCCGCCTTCACCAAGGACGGCAAGCTGCTGGCCACCGGCGGTTACGACAACACCGTCAGGCTGTGGGACCTCGCCACCGGCACCGCGGTCGGGGCCTTCCAGCATGACGGCGACGTGCTGGCCGTGGCGTTCGGCGACGACGGCAGGACCCTGCGCAGCGTGGACGCCAGCGGCGGCCTGCACGCCTACCCGCTCGACCTCGACCAGGCGTTGAAAGCGGTCTGCGCCCGGGCGGGCAGGGATCCGTCCACGGCCGAGCGCGCCCTCTACGGCCTTTCTGAGGGCGCCGTGTGCGGCAAGGCGATCGCAGGCGGGCCGCCCTCACCCTAGGGCGAGCGAGAGCGGCCGGCTTGTCATCGGTTCGGGTGCTCCAGGTAGGTGCTCAGGTGCTGGGCGGTGAGGGTGGCGGCGCCGGCGACGAGGTCGGCGGGGGTGCCGCTGAAGACGATCTGCCCGCCGTCGTGCCCGGCGCCGGGGCCGAGGTCGATGAGCCAGTCGGCGTGCGCCATCACGGCCTGGTGGTGCTCGATGACGATGACGGTGTCGCCGTCGTCCACGAGCCGGTCGAGCAGGGCCAGGAGTTGGTCGACGTCGGCCAGGTGCAGGCCGGTGGTCGGCTCGTCGAGCACGTAGACGTTCGCCTTCTCGGCCATCCGGATGGCCAGCTTGAGCCGCTGGCGCTCGCCGCCGGACAGGGTGGTGAGCGGCTGGCCCAGGCCGAGGTAGCCGAGGCCGACGTCGGACAGCCGGTCGAGGATGGCGCGGGCCTGGCCGGTGGGGAAGAAGTCGCGGGCCTCGGCCACCGGCATGGCCAGCACCTGGCTGATGTCCTTGCCGCGCAGCCGGTAGGTGAGGACTTCGGGGGTGAAGCGCTTGCCCTCGCACTGTTCGCACACCGAGGCGACTCCGGCCATCATCGCCAGGTCGGTGTAGACCAGGCCGATGCCATTGCATTTGGGGCAGGCACCTTCGGAGTTGGCGCTGAACAGGGCGGCCTTGACGCCGTTGGCCTTGGCGAAGGCGGTCCTGATCGGGTCGAGCAGGCCGGTGTAGGTGGCGGGGTTGCTGCGCCGCGAGCCGCGGATGGCCGACTGGTCGACGATGACGACGCCGTCTCGGCGGCGCAGGGAGCCGTGGATGAGGGAGCTCTTGCCTGATCCGGCGACGCCGGTGACGACGGTCAGCACGCCGAGCGGGATGTCGACGCTGACGTCCTTGAGGTTGTGCAGCGTGGCGCCGGTGATGGGCAGCCGGCCGGTGGGCTGCCGTACCTTCTCGCGCAGGGTGACGCGGTGGTCGAGGTGGCGGCCGGTGAGCGTGCCGGAGGCGCGCAGGCCGGGCACGTCGCCGGTGTAGCAGATCTGACCGCCGGTGGGCCCGGCGCCGGGCCCCAGGTCGACGACGTGGTCGGCGATCTGGATGGTCTCGGGCTTGTGCTCGACGACCAGGACGGTGTTGCCCTTGTCGCGCAGGCGCAGCAGCAGGTTGTTCATCCGCTGGATGTCGTGCGGGTGCAGGCCGACGGTGGGCTCGTCGAAGACGTAGGTGACGTCGGTCAGGCTGGAGCCGAGGTGCCTGACCATCTTGACCCGCTGGGCCTCGCCGCCGGACAGGGTGCCGGACTCGCGGTTCAGGCTGAGGTAGCCGAGCCCGATCTCGACCAGGGAGTCGAGGGTGTCGCCGAGGGTGGCCAGCATCGGCCCGACGGCCTCGGACCGCAGGCCGCGGACGAACTCGGCCAGGTCACTGATCTGCATCGCGGAGCAGTCGGCGATGTTGCGCCCGTCGATCTTCGACGACAGCGCGGCCTGGTTGAGGCGGGCGCCGCCGCACTCGGGGCAGTCGGTGTAGGTGACGGCCCGGTCGACGAACGCCCGGATGTGGGGCTGCATGGCCTCGCGGTCCTTGGCCAGGTAGGTGCGGCGCACCCTGACCACCAGACCGTCGTAGGTGATGTTGGTCGTGCCGACCTTGATCTTCGTGGTGGGCCGGTAGAGCAGGTCCTCGCGCTGCTCGGGGGTGTAGTCCTTGATCTTGACTTCGGGGTCGAAGAAGCCGGATCCGGCGATGACCTGCCAGTACCAGGTGCCGACGGCGAAGCCGGGCACGGTGATGGCGCCCTCGTTGAGCGAGAGTTCGGGGTCGAGGATTTCGGCGAGGTCGATGTCGGTGACCTTGCCGAGTCCCTCGCACGACATGCACATGCCGTCGGCGGTGTTGAAGCTGAAGGCGGTGGAGGTGCCGACGTGCGGGCTGCCGAGGCGGCTGAAGATGATGCGCAGCATCGTGTGCGCGTCGGTCGCGGTGCCGACCGTGGAGCGCGAGTTGGCGCCCATGCGCTCCTGGTCGACGACGATGGCGGCGCTCAGGTTGTGCAGGGAGTCGACGTCCGGGCGGCCCAGGCTCGGCATGAACGACTGGATGAAGGCGGTGTAGGTCTCGTTGATCAGCCGCTGCGACTCGGCGGCGATGGTGCCGAAGACGAGTGACGACTTGCCGGAGCCCGACACTCCGGTGAAGACGGTGAGCCGGCGCTTGGGGATGTCGAGCGAGACGTCGGCCAGGTTGTTCTCCCTGGCCCCGCGTACCTGGATCACGTCGTGCCGGTCGGCGGCCGCACGAGAAACCATTGAATCCCCCTGATACCTTAGGCTGTAAAGAGATACAAGTTACTTTAGGCCATAAGGAGTTGCAAGTTGGTGGTTTACGCCGGGCAGGGTGACGCTCGCCGGTCGATGGCACTGCTCTGGCGTGCCGAGGGGGTGCCCGGCGTGCGGAGCGCGCCCGGTCCGAAGCCGGGGCTGAGCGTGGACCTGATCGTGAACACCGGGATCGCCGTGGCCGACGAGCAGGGCATGGCCGCACTCTCCATGCGCGCGGTCGGCGAACGGCTGGGCCGTACGGCCATGGCCTTGTACACCTACGTGCCCGGCAAGACCGAGCTGGTCGACCTGATGTACGACCGCGCCCTGGCCCAGTTGCCCACCGGCTACAGCCTCGACGCCGGTTGGCGGCCCGCGCTGACAGCGTGGGCGCACGACAACTGGACGTTCTACGTGCGCCACCCGTGGGTGCTGCAGGTCTCCCAGGCCCGGCCGGTGCTGGGGCCCAACGAGTTCCGCACCCTGGACACCGTGCTGGGCATCCTGGCCGAGACCGGGCTGGAGGCGCGGCTACGGCGGGGCATCGTGACCACCCTGTTCGACATCGTGCGCGGGGCCGCCCGCACGGTCGCCGAGGCCCGGCTCGCGCCGAAGGAGACCGGGGTGCCGGAGGACGAGTGGTGGCTGGCCAGATCGGCGATGCTGGAGGAGGTGGCGCCCGACTTCGCCGAGCGCTACCCCCTGGTGACCAGGCTGGAGAACGAAGGGGCGTTCACGCCCGAGGAGTGCGGCCCCTACGACGAGTGCGTGCCCTACCTGGAGAACGAGTCGCGCAGGACCTTCGAGACCGGCCTGACCCTGTTCCTGGACGGCATCGAGGCGGCCATGCGCGCGGCCTACAAGTAGCTCGGCATGCCCGGATGCCGCATGGCCAGGATCGTGCCGCGCACGATCGCCTCCTTGTAGGCGGCGGCCGGCCTGCCGGTCAGCACCGCCGATCGCGGGCTGTCGTCGGTGCGCACGAACTGGACGAGCCCGTCGCGCCGCCCCAGGCTGACGCACTGGTTGAGGTACCTGAAGCGGATCGGCCGGGGCTCGCGCCCGGCCAGCCGGGCGATGACGGCGCGGGCCGCCTGCTGCCCGGCGGGCATCCCCGTCGCGCACGCCATCCGCAGTTCCTGCCCTCCGGCGACGCGCACGGCCGCGGCGTCGCCCACGCCGTACACCTCCGGATGCGAACGCGACCGCAGCGTGGCGTCGACCAGCATGCGCCCGCGCCCGTCCACGGCCAGGCCCGCCTCTCGGGCCAGCTCCGGCACGGTGAACCCGGTGCTCCACACGACCGTGTCCGCGCCGACGTGCTCGCCGCCCTCCAGCACCAGCCCGTCGGCCCGCACCTCGGCCACCCTGGCCCGCTCCCTGACCTCGACGCCCAGCCGGTCGAAGACCCGCCGCAGGTGCCGCCGCCCACGCGGCGACACCCCCTCCCCCAGTTCCCCGCCGGTCACCAGCCGGACCTTCAGCGCGGGATACCGCTCGGCGAACTCGGCCGCCGCCTCCACCCCGGTCAGCCCCCCGCCGACCACGGCCAGCACCCTGCTGTACGGCAGGCGCTCCCGAAGCCGCTCGGCCTGCCCGGCCCCGGCCACCATGTAGGCGTGCTCGGCCACCCCGGGCACCGAGCCCAGGTCGGCCACGCTGCCCAGCGCGTAGATCAGCGTGTCGTAGCCCAGCGGCTGTCCCGCGGCCAGCCGTACCGTCCGCGACTCCGGGTCGATTCCGGTCACCCGGTCGACGACCAGCGTGACCCCGGTGCCCTCCACCAGGCCGGTCAGGGGGAGGTCGCGCAGCCGCTCACCGGCGGCGAGCTGGTGCAGCCGTACCCGCTCGACGAACCGGTCGGCGGCGTTGACCAGCGTCACCGTCGCGCCCGCGGCCCTCGCCGCCAGCTTGGCCGCGATCAGCCCCGAGTAGCCCGCGCCGACGACCACCACGTGATGTGCCATGTCCTTCTCCCTTTCGTCCCCCCTTGAACCGGGGACCTGGGAGTTTCGTGACAGCGGCGCACTGTGAACCCGATCACACGAGTTGCGCCGCCACGAAGGCAAGCTTGTCCGGGTTGGTGATGGTGCGCACCGCGACGATCCGGCCCTCGTCGAACTCCGGGACGGTGACCGCGCTCAGCGCCCCCCGCTCCCAGACGAGGATCGCCGGGCCGCCGTTCACGATGGAGACGCGGAGCTCCGCCTGCGCGGCGCGCAGCTGCCTGGCCAGGCCGGTCAGGTAGCGCACCACCCGGTCGCGGCCGATCACCGGTCGCGGCGCGGCCGAGGCCTTCCCTCCGCCGTCGGCCCAGGCGACCGCGTCCTCGGTGAGCAGCCGCTCCAGACCGGCCATGTCGCCCTCGACGCTCGCGGCCAGGAATCGTTCCAGCACCTGCCCGGCCTGCTCGGGCGTCGCGCTGAAACGCCGCCGCGGCTCCCCGACGTGCGCGCACGCCCTGCGGTACAGCTGGCGGGCGTGCGCCTCCTCGAGGTCCAGGATGTCGGCGATCTCCCGATGGCTGTGCCCGAACGCCTCGCGCAGCACGAACACCGCCCGCTCCGGCGGGGTCAGCCGCTCCAGCAGCAGCAACATCCCCAGCGACAGCGACTCACGCTGCTCGACCGTCTCCAGCGGCCCCAGCTCCCCGCCGCCGGTGACGACGGGCTCAGGCAGCCATGTCCCGACATAACGCTCCTTGCGGGCGCGCGCGGAGGTGAGCCGGTTCAGGCACAGGTTGGTCACCACCTTGGTCAGCCACGCCTCCGGTACGGCCACCGCCACACTGCCCCGCCAGCGCAGGTAGGCGTCCTGCAGCACGTCCTCGGCCTCCCCCGCCTCGCCGAGCAGCCGGTAGGCCAGCCCGAACAGACGGGCGCGCTCGGCGACGAACCGCTCCACCTCGCCCATGACGACCCGATCAGCTCGCTCGCACGACGGGGACGCGCTCCAGCGTGATGCCGAAGTGGGCGCGGTAGGCGGGCAGGATCTCGTCCTCGGCCAGCGGGCGTTCGGTGCGCTCGCCGTCGGCGGTCTCGATCAGCCTGCTCCCGCTGAGCGTGATCCGGCCCCGGTCGGTGAGCCGGGAACAGGTCAGCGAGCGGGTGAAGTGGGAGTCGGGCGAGGTCTGCTGGAACCAGCAGGTCGGCACGAAGTCGTCCAGGTCGTAGCCGCGCGGATCCAGGCGGTACTGCGGCTCGCCGTTCAGGTGGACGTCCAGGTCGCCGTGCGGGCCGTGCTCGACGATCTCGGCCACGCCTGCGGGGTCCCGCTGCTCGACGCCGGGGCGCAGGCGCAGCGGATGGTGGGCGAAGGTGCCGAAGCCGACGTCGACCAGCCACGGCTCGTCCAGGTCGACGCGCAACGCCATGTGGTCGAAGGGAGGGCCGGGCCGCTCGCCGCCGAACACCCGGGCCGACAGCAGCGTCACCTGGTAGCCGAGCGCCGTGAGCAGCAGGGCGAACGCGCCGTTGAGCTCGTAGCAGAAGCCACCCCGGCGCCGCTGAACGATCTTGTCGAAAAGCGCGTCCTCCGACAGGACGACGGGCTCACCCAGGTGGATGGCCAGGTTCTCGAACGGTACGGCGGCCAGATGCGCCCGCTGCAGCCGCGCGAGCGCCGACGCGTCCGCCCGCTCCGGCCGTCCGGCGGCGATCCTGCCCAGATAGGCCGCCACGTGTGACTCGTTCATGGCCCCATCCAAGCAGAACATCCTTGCGGTGAACCGCTCGCTCCGCCCCGGGCCGGCGCATCGGCCCGCACGCTTCTCAGCGACGATCGCGTGCCCCTCCGGTGGGGATGGTGAGATTGCGGGGGTGTCTGGTATGCCTTGGCCTGTCGGCCTTCGGGATCGGCGGCTGCAGGTACTTGGACCCGCCCTCTTACACGGAGCGATCCCCCGCCCGAGCCGGGTGGTGGATCGCGGTGGGAACGGTAGGGGGCACGCCCGAGGCTGTGGGGGCCTCGGGCACACTCGGCCGCGCATCCCGCGTGGCCCGGGCGGCATCGGATCCAGGGAGAGGACCATCGTGGCGACCACGGTGATACTCGGGCATGGCCGCCTTGGCGAGCTTTCTCGTGGTCTCCACCGACCGGGCGCACGGCCTCATGATCGGCGGGTTTCCCCTGCTGACGGGCAACGACTACTGGCTCGGCTGTGTCGAAGGCGCCCGCACGGCCTTCCTGCAGACCGGCCTGCAGGACAAAGCGGACGAGCCTCACATGAGTGTCCTGCTGTACCGGGAGTGGGCCACCCGTGACGACACCGCGGCCTTGGCGGCCCTGAAAGGCCCGAAGATCCTGTGGTACGGCACCAGCGACGGCGAACCCGAATGCCGGATGTACGAATACGTCGGGGGAAGCGCCATCGCCCGCCGCATCAGCGGTCACCGCGAGGCGTCGCGTCAGATCGGCTTCGAGGTGATCGAGTTCGAGGGCATGGACCACATCGCCGGCCTGGCCACGGCGGATGCGATCACCCCGAGGTTGACCGCCGCCCTGGCCGCTGCGGGCTGGTAGACGCCCGGCCGACCCCGCCGTTACCGGTCGCCTCGGTCACCGACGATCCGTTGCCGGTTGGCCTGGCCGCCGCCCATCCGGGCCAAGATGGCCGCGGCGGCCTGGTCACCGGCTCACCTCCTCCGGCACTGAGCAACGCAACGACGAGCCCGTGACCGCATAGGCACGTCGTCGGCCCTGCCCTGTGCTGATATCTGCCCCCCGGTCGAGGCCCAACCGATCAGCGCCGAGCGGCGGCAGGTCTCCGGCCGCGAGCTCTGAGATCCCCGATCAAGCAGGCGTTCACCGACTCGATGGGGCCCTTCATCGCATGCAGTCGGCCGAAGAGCGATGGGCCGCTTCGGATGCCGGGAACACAGCAATCCCTCTGGCGTTCAACACCTGGTGCTCTACAGTGCTAGGAGACTAGATAAATGGAGGAAGAATGATCGAGTTCCATCTGGATGGCAGATCCGGCGTCTCGCCGTACCTGCAACTGGTCCAGCAGGTGCGGCACGCGCTGCGGCTGGGCCTGCTGCGGGAGGGCGACCAGCTTCCGACGGTCAAGGACGTGGTGGCGCGGCTGGCGATCAACCCCAACACGGTGCTCAAGGCCTACCGGGAGCTTGAGCACGAGGGCCTGGCGGCGGCTCGGCCGGGGGTCGGGACGTTCGTGACCCGCACGCTGGCCGACGCCTCGCTGGCCGCGCATGCCCCCTTGCGTAGGGAGCTGCGGCGCTGGCTGGCCAAGGCCCGCCTGGCCGGGCTCGACGACGAGAGCATCGAGGCCCTGTTCATGACCACCTTTCGGACCGCCTCCCAGGAGGACATAGCGTGACC
>NZ_JBEYZF010000022.1:0-136395 GCF_040645915.1 Nonomuraea sp. NPDC046570
TCCAACCAAAGGAATCCGTCAATTAAGACGGGGTTGTGCATCATGCACTGGCTTTTAACACACTGTTGAGTTCTCAAGAAACGGACGCGTACACCGTCACCCCGGAAGAACCGGAGTTCGGGAGGCGCACATTTCGTCTCTCTTACCTTACCGTATCCGTGCGATCTGTGTCAAACCGCTCGAACCGGGAAGATTCGGACTGCTCTCTCTCGAGAGCAACCCTTCTAGCTTACTCCGACATCTGGCCGTTGTCCAATCGAGCGGCAACGCCCCGAAGCCGGGTCAAGATCAGAAGGAGTGGTGAGAGCTTAGCAGCCCCGCCCGGTGCACCGATCCGATGCGCCTGCGGGACCTCGTTGCCCTGCGTGGAAAACTGTAGCAGCCCCGCGCCCACGCCATGCCCGTCTTCGGTAACGAATGGGTCTTCCCCTCGTTCGCCTTCCTCAAACAACCGGAGACGCAAAAGAGGGGGCGCGCCGAGCGCACCCCCTCCTCCGGTAACGGCTGATCAGCCGGCCGGCAATGCCTTGAGCTGCGCCTCCAGCCTGACGATGTCCTCGGCGGCCTGCTCGGCGCGTGCCCGGACCTTCACCACCACGGCGTCGGGCGCCTTGGACATGAACTGCTCGTTGCCCAGCTTCGCCGCCACCTGGGCGGCCTCCTTCTGGGCGACTGCCAGGTCCTTCTCCAGCCGCTTGCGCTCGGCCGCCACGTCGATGGTGCCCGCGGTGTCGATCTCGACCGTCACCCCGGCCACGACGAGACTCGCGGTCGAGGCGAAGGACTCGGCCGGTTGCTCCAGCTTGAGCAGCGACCTGATCGCCACCTCGTGCGCGGCGATCGCCGTACCGGACAGGGACAGGCGGGCCGCGACCTTCTGGCCCGGCTTCAGGCCCTGGTCGGAGCGGAACCTGCGGACCTCGGTGACCAGCTCCTGGAGCGCGAGGATCTCGGCCTCGGCCGACGGGTCGGCGTAGCGCTCGTCGACCACCGGCCAGGGGGCCACCACCACGGACTCGCCGCCGGTCACCGCGCGCCAGAGTTCCTCGGTGGCGAACGGGACCAGCGGGTGCAGCAGCCGCAGCAGCGCGTCGAACACATGGCCGAGGACCAGCCTGGTGTGGTCGAGCCCCTGGGAGAGCTGGATCTTCGCCAGCTCCAGGTACCAGTCGCAGACCTCGTCCCAGGCGAAGTGGTAGAGCAGATCGGAGACCTTGGCGAACTCGAACTCGTCGAACGCGGCGTCGGTCGCGGCCACCACCGACTGCAGCCGCGACAGGATCCACCGGTCGGCCGCAGTCAGGTCGGCGTCCTCCAGAGAGCCCACCGCCGCGCCGTTCATCAGCGCGAACCGGGTGGCGTTCCAGATCTTGTTGCAGAAGTTGCGCGAACCGGCCGCCCACTCCTCGCTGATGGCCACGTCGGAGCCGGGGTTCGCGCCGCGCAGCAGCGTGAAGCGGGTCGCGTCGGCGCCGAAGCGCTCGACCCAGTCGAGCGGGTCGACCACATTGCCGAACGACTTCGACATCTTCTTGCCGTGCTGGTCGCGCACCATGCCGTGCAGGGCCACCACCCGGAACGGCGGCTGGCCGTCCATCGCGTAGAGGCCGAACATCATCATCCGCGCCACCCAGAAGAACAGGATGTCGTAGCCCGTCACCAGCACCGAGGTCGGGTAGAACTTCGACAGCTCGGCGGTCCGCTCCGGCCACCCCAGCGTGGAGAACGGCCAGAGCGCGGAGGAGAACCAGGTATCCAGCACATCCGCGTCCTGGACGTATCCGGCGGGCGGCTGCTCGTCGGGGCCGACGCAGACGACCTCGCCGGCCGGGCCGTACCAGACCGGGATGCGGTGTCCCCACCAGAGTTGCCGGGAGATGCACCAGTCGTGCATGTCGTCGACCCAGTCGAAGTAGCGTTTGGCCAGCTCAGGCGGGTGGATGCGGGTGCGCCCGTCGCGGACGGCGTCGCCGGCCGCCTTGGCCAGCGGGGTCACGTTGACGAACCACTGCAGTGACAGCCTCGGCTCGACCACGGTCTTGCAGCGCGAACAGTGGCCGACCGAGTGCAGGTAGGGCCGCTTCTCGGTGACGATCCTGCCCTCGGCGCGCAGCGCCGCGACCACCGCGGGCCTGGCCTCGAACCGATCCAGCCCCTGGAAGGGGCCGTGCGCGGTGATCACGCCGCGCTCGTCCATGATCGTGATCGACGGCAGCGAGTGACGGCGGCCGATCTCGAAGTCGTTGGGATCGTGGGCCGGGGTGACCTTGACCGCGCCGGTGCCGAAGGCCGGGTCGACGTGTTCGTCGGCGACCACCGGGATCGAACGCCCGGTCAGCGGGAGCTCCACCATGGTGCCGATCAGGTGGGCGTAGCGCTCGTCGTCCGGGTGCACGGCCACCGCGGTGTCGCCGAGCATGGTCTCGGCGCGGGTGGTGGCCACCACGATCTCGGAGTCGCCCGAGCCGTACCGGATGGAGACGAGCTCGCCCTCGTCCTCGCTGTGCTCGACCTCGATGTCGGACAGCGCGGTGAGGCAGCGCGGGCACCAGTTGATGATGCGCTCGGCGCGGTAGATCAGCCCGTCGTCGAACAGTCTCTTGAAGATCGTCTGCACCGCCCGGGACAGGCCCTCGTCCATGGTGAAGCGCTCACGCGACCAGTCGACGCCGTCGCCGAGCTTCCTCATCTGGCCGAGGATCCGGCCGCCGGACTCGTCCTTCCACTCCCAGACCTTCTCCACGAAGGCCTCGCGCCCGAGGTCGTGGCGGGACAGCCCCTGCTTGGCCAGCTCGCGCTCCACCACGTTCTGGGTGGCGATGCCCGCGTGGTCCATGCCCGGCAGCCAGAGCGCCTCGTGCCCCCGCATGCGGGCGCGGCGGGTCAGCGCGTCCTGGATGGAGTGGTCGAGCGCGTGGCCGATGTGCAGCACACCGGTCACGTTGGGCGGCGGCAGGACGATCGTGTACGGCTCGCGCGAGCTGCCCGGGTCGGCGCGGAAGAGGCCTTCGGACACCCAGCGCTCGTAGCTACGGGTCTCGACGTCGGCCGGGGTGTACTGGGTAGGCAGCTCTGGCGTTGTCACGCAGCCAAGTTTAGGGACTCCCCGGCGTGCCCGTGGAACCTCCCGCCGTACGGCAAGGCGCCCCGCGGATCGGATCCACGGGGCGCCCGGACGGCGGAGATCGAACTCAGGCCGACTTCTCGCGCGGCGCGCGCTGCTGCTTGGCGGCGAGCTGGTCACGCGGGACGAGCGTCGGGATCGCGTGTTCGAGCACCGACTCGCGGGTGATGACCACCCGGGCGACGTCCTGACGGGACGGCACTTCGTACATCACCGACAGGAGCACCTCCTCCAGGATGGCGCGGAGCCCGCGGGCGCCGGTGCCGCGCAGGATCGCCTGGTCGGCGATGGCCTCCAGCGCGTCGTCGGTGAACTCCAGCTCGACGCCGTCGAGCTCGAAGAGCTTGCGGTACTGCTTGACCAGGGCGTTGCGCGGCTCGGTGAGGATCTGGATGAGCGCCTCGCGGTCCAGGTTGTGCACCGAGGTGATGATCGGCAGACGGCCGACGAACTCGGGGATCATGCCGAACTTCAGCAGGTCCTCGGGCATCACGTCGCCGAAGATGTCGGCGGAGTCGACCTCTTCCTTCGACCGGATGATGGCGTTGAAGCCGATGCCCTTCCTGCCGACCCGGGACTCGATGATCTTCTCGAGCCCGGCGAACGCGCCGCCGCAGATGAACAGCACGTTGGTGGTGTCGATCTGGATGAACTCCTGGTGCGGGTGCTTGCGCCCGCCCTGGGGCGGCACCGAGGCCGTGGTCCCTTCCAGGATCTTCAGCAGCGCCTGCTGGACGCCCTCGCCGGAGACGTCACGGGTGATCGACGGGTTCTCGCTCTTGCGGGCGATCTTGTCGACCTCGTCGATGTAGATGATGCCGGTCTCGGCCTTCTTGACGTCGTAGTCAGCGGCCTGGATCAGCTTGAGCAGGATGTTCTCGACATCCTCGCCGACGTAGCCCGCCTCGGTGAGCGCGGTGGCGTCGGCGATGGCGAAGGGCACGTTGAGCATCTTCGCCAGTGTCTGTGCCAGCAGTGTCTTGCCGGAACCCGTCGGGCCGAGCAGCAGGATGTTGGACTTGGACAGCTCCGGGCCGTCGTCCCTGCCGCGGTCACCGGACTGCACCCGCTTGTAGTGGTTGTACACCGCCACCGAGAGAGCCTTCTTCGCCTTGTCCTGACCGATGACGTAGGCGTCGAGGAACTCGTAGATCTCCCTCGGCTTGGGCAGGTTGTCCCACTTGAGTTCGGAGGACTCGGAGAGCTCCTCCTCGATGATCTCGTTGCAGAGATCGATGCACTCATCGCAGATGTAGACGCCGGGACCGGCGATGAGCTTTTTGACTTGCTTCTGGCTCTTCCCACAGAAAGAGCACTTCAGCAGGTCTCCCCCGTCGCCGATGCGTGCCACCCCAGATACTCCTTTGCGTGGGACCGCCCTGCTCCCGCGATCCGTATCCTCCGGACCCGGTCCGAACCGCTCAGGTTTCGACGTTACCGTCTTCTGGACCCTCAGTGAGCCCCCTGGCGGCGAGTCGCACCGGAACGTGCCCACTTGGGCAGCGTTCCGGTGCGGCACTTCTCGTCAGGAAGCCACGGCCTGAGCTCGCTTTTTCCGTGACGGGATGATGTCGTCGATCAGACCATACGCCTTGGCCTCATCGGCGTTGAGAATTTTGTCGCGTTCGATGTCTTTGCGGACTTCGACCGCGGACTTGCCAGAGTGCCTCGCGACGATCTCCTCAAGGAGGGATCGCATACGAAGGATCTCCCTGGCCTGGATCTCGATGTCGCTCCCCTGGCCGCCGCCCTCGGTGGAGGGCTGGTGGATCAGGACCCTGGCGTTGGGCAGCGCCATCCGCTTGCCCGGAGTGCCGCCCGCCAGCAGCACGGCCGCGGCGGAGGCCGCCTGGCCGAGGCAGACGGTCTGGATCTCCGGCCGGACGAACTGCATCGTGTCGTAGATCGCCGTCATGGCGGTGAACGACCCGCCGGGCGAGTTGATGTAGATGCTGATGTCCCGGTCGGGGTCGAGCGACTCCAACGTCAGCAACTGCGCCATGACGTCGTTGGCCGACGCGTCGTCGATCTGCACTCCGAGGAAGATGATCCGGTCCTCGAAGAGCTTGTTGTACGGGTTCATCTCCTTGACGCCGTACGAGGTGCGCTCGACGAAGGAGGGGAGAACGTAGCGGCTCTCGATGTTCACTTCAGCTCCCCCTAGGAGACGGCGCCCTGCGAGGGCACCTGCCGCGCGCTGCGCACGACATGGTCGATGAAGCCGTAGTCCTTGGCCTCCTCGGCCGTGAACCAGCGGTCGCGGTCGGAATCCTGCTCGATCTGGTCGAGAGGCTGGCCGGTGTGGTAGGCGATCCGCTCGGCCAGCGTCTTCTTCACGTAGAGCATCTGCTCGGCCTGGATGGCGATGTCGGCGGCGGTGCCGCCGATGCCACCCGAAGGCTGGTGCATCATGATGCGGGCATGCGGCAACGCGTAACGCTTGCCAGGGGCGCCGGCGCAGAGCAGGAACTGCCCCATCGAGGCCGCCAGGCCCATCGCAACCGTGGCCACGTTGTTGGGCACGTATTCCATCATGTCGTAAATGGCCATGCCTGCGGTGACGGAACCGCCAGGGGAGTTGATGTAGAGCCAGATGTCGCGGTCGGCGTCGTCCGCCGCCAGCAGCAACAGCTCCGCACAGATCCGGTTGGCGATCTCGTCGTTCACGTCGGTGCCGAGCACAATGATGCGCTCGCGCAGCAGGCGCTGGTAGAGCTGGTCCTCAAGCCGGAAGGACGAGCCGTTCTCACGGCCTCGCGACTCGGGCTGATAGAAGGTCGGCGGGCTGGTCACAGCGTCACCTTCCGATGCGTCGTTATCGATGGGCTTTGCTTGTGACCTTAACGCGCACCGCCCTCAGCTCATGCCCGGTCGCCAGACTGTTCGCTGACGGCGCAGGTCGTCGTCACTGGGCGCCCGAGGCTCGGCCACGCTCTTCCAAGTCGAGTTCATGACCGAGTTTACGCTTGGTTCCGGCGCCGATCCTGCCCTTACGGTAAAGCTGATCCAGTTTGTGGCGTTGTGCCCCGGTCAGTTCCTGACGCAGCGCCGCGGGCCTCGACCTGCCGGAACCTGGCCAGCGGGAACACCAGGAGCGTCCACAGCAGCCTGACGAGCACGACCAGCAGGGCGATAAGCCCAGGTAGGCGACGAACGGCGTCGCCAGGGACAGCACGATCTGGCCGCCGGGGTCGCGCACCAGGGGACGGATCCTGCCGATGAGCCAGGCCGGCGCCAGGCCGTACAGGATGCCGCCGGCGACGACCCGCGAAGAGTTCGTCCCCCCCACGCGCCCACCCCCGGAAACAGTGAAGCCCCCGGGCCTGCGCACAGGTCGGGGGCTTCGTGTCGCTTGGCGCGAGCCTACTCCGCGGACTCGTCCTCGGCCTGCTCCTCGCCGCCCTCGGCGGCGTTGATCTCGTTGTAGATGGCCTTGAGGTCGACCTCGTTGCCGGCCTCGTCGACAACCTTGGCGGCGTCGCCGACGACGGTCTTGGCCTTGTCCCGGACGATCTCGACCATGGCCAGCGTGAGCTGGTCGTTGTCGGCCAGGTGCTGGGCCAGCGTGTTGGGCGCGACGCCCATCTGCATGGCGCGGCGCACGACGAAGTTGGTCAGCTCCTGCTCGGAGACGCCCAGCTCCTCGGCCTTGACGATCTTGTCCAGGACGAAGCCGGTCTTGAGGGCCTTGGCGGAGTTCGTCTCGAACTCGGCGAAGCGCTCCTCCTCGGTCGTCTGGTAGAGCCGGTAGTAGGCGTCCTTGCTCAGGCCGCTGTCGGCGATCTGGTGCTCGAGGTTGTGCTTGCGGTTGTCGATCTCCGCCTTGAGCGCGCTCTCGGGCAGCGGGATGTCGATCTTCGCGAGCAGCGCGTCGAGGGCCTTCTCACGGGACTGGACGACCTGGTCGACCAGCTTGTTACGGCGGACCTGCTCGCTGACGCTGGCCTTGAGCTCCTCCAGCGAGTCGAACTCGCTGGCGAGCTGGGCGAACTCGTCGTCGAGCTCGGGCAGGACCTTCTCCTTGACCGTCTTGACGTTGATGATCACGTCGGCGGTCTCGCCGGCCTGCTCACCGCCGACCAGCGTGGTGCTGAAGGTCTTCTCCTCGCCCGCGGACATGCCCTCGAGCGCGGCGTCGAGGCCCTCGAGCACCGAGCCGGCGCCGACCTCGTAGGAGACCTCGCTGGCCTGCTGCTCCTCGATGTTCTCGCCGTCGATCTCGGCGCGCAGGTCCATGACGACGAAGTCGCCCGCGGTCGCGGCGCGCTCGACACCGGTGAGGGTGGCGAAGCGCTGGCGCAGGCCGTCGAGCTGACCCTCGACGTCCTCGTCGGCGACCTCGGCGGTCGGGACGGTCACCTCGACGCCGGCGTAGTCGGGCACGTCGAAGTTGGGGCGGATGTCGACCTCGGCGGTGAACTCGATCTGCTCACCGTCTTCGATCTTGGTGACCTCGATGTCGGGCTGGCTGACCGGGAAGACGTCGAGCTCGTCGACGGCCTGGCCGTACAGCTTCGGCACCGCGTCGTTGAGGGTCTCCTCGAGCACCACCGCGCGGCCGAAGCGCTGCTCGATGATGCGGGCCGGAACCTTGCCTGGGCGGAACCCGGGGACGCGCACCTGCTCCGCGACCTTCTTGTACGCCGCCTGCATGCTCGGGCCAAGCTCGTCGAACGGCACTTCGACGGTGAGCTTCACCCGAGTCGGGCTGAGCTCCTCGACAGCGGTCTTCACGGGGTGGTCTCCTTGATCAAGCTTCGAGTGATCGCGGGCGCGTCCAAAGTCGCTACGGCTCACGCGCCGCGCCCACATGAGCGGCGCGGGCATGCTCCGCAATGGCGGGTGTCCAACGCCGAAGGCCAGTCTAGGGTAGACGCACACCCAAGAACGACGAACCTCTGGTCAGATCTCGTTCTTGATCTCGTCCAGCAGCTTGATCGTCTCGTCGGGAGTCGTGCTGACGGCGCACAACCGCTCCATCACCTCGGTGTAGCGGTCGACGTCCTCGCGTTTGTCCAGGTAGAGCGCGCTGGCGAGTTGCTCGACGTAGACGACGTCGGGCAGGTCCTGGTCGGGGAAGCGCAGCAGGCTGAAGGCGCCGCCCTCCGCGCTGTGCCCGCCGAAGCTGAACGGCATGACCTGGATCGTGATGCTCGGCTGCCGCATGAGGTCGATGAGGTGTTCGAGCTGCGCCTTCATCACTTCGGCTCCGCCGATCGGGCGGCGCAGCGCGGCCTCGTCGATCACGGCCCAGAGGATGGGGCCGCCGGGCCGGTCGAGCACCTTCTGGCGCTCCAGGCGCAGGTCGACGCGCCGGGCGATCTCCTCGGTGCTCACTCCGGCCGATCCCGCGGTGATGACGGCCTTGGCGTACTCCTTGGTCTGCAGCAGGCCCGGCACGAACTGGACCTCGTAGGTCCTGATGCGGGCGGCGGCCTCCTCCAGGCCGACGTAGGCCTGGAACCAGGACGGGAGCAGGTCGTTGAAGCGGTGCCACCAGCCGGGCTCGTTGGCGGTGCGGACCAGGTCCAGCACCGACGAGCGGGCCTGCTCGTCGACCACGCCGTACAGCGTGAGCAAGTCGGCGACGTCTCGCTCCTTGAAGCCGACCCTGCCGAGCTCCATCCGGCTGATCTTCGATTCCGAGCCCCTGATCAGGTGCCCGGCCTCCTCACGGGTGACGCCCTTCGACTCGCGCAGCCTGCGGAGCTGCGAGCCGAGGAGGATACGCAGCGCCGTTGGCCCTGACCCCGGCTGATTCTGCGTCACATTGCCTCCTCTGTGGTCCGCACACAGTGTCACCACTCCCCGCCACTATGACAAGGTCTCAACCGCGTGTCCGATTCGACAAGCCCTCGTCGCGACTGCTCATGCTGCTGCACATGGCAATTGCACGTGCATTTGGGTCTTGCAGCCCCGCTTGTCGTGACCCATGATGGCCTAGTGCATATTGGGCCAAACATGCACGTATCAATAACAGCGGGAGGTATTGGCGGGATGGTGGAGGACCCTCTGGCCACTGCCGACTGCCTGCAGATCACCCGTGAGGTCGGTTTCGACAGGTTGCTCAGCACCGACCAGCCGAACACCGCCTCCTGTCCCCTGCCCTTCCAGGCCGACTCGGTGAAGACCGCCCGGGACGTGACCCGCTCGACCCTGCGGGCCTGGGGCCTGCCGGAGCTCGGCGACGACGCGGCGCTGGTGGTGTCGGAGCTGGTGACCAACGCGGTCAGGTACGCGATGTACTCCAGGGGACGCCGGGAGATCACCCTGCTGCTGATGCGGGTCACCCCGCACGTCCTGCTGGCCGTCGCCGATCCGAGCGACGAGGAGCCCCGGCCCAAGGAACCCGACTTCGTCTCCGAGAACGGGCGCGGCCTGTACATCGTCGAGACCTACAGCCAGTGCTGGGGCTGGGACCCCCTGGCCCGCGGCGGCAAAGCCGTCTGGGCCCTCTTTCGCACTGAAGCCTGAAACATTACCCTTTCTTGTAGTGAAGGGGAGTACCTCGTAACGCGCCTGGGCCGTCATCACGGTCGCATGACCCGGCCGGGCGGGCCCCTGAGGCGTGGGAGACCTTCCGGCCATGTGTCGTCAGGCTGGAGGTCCATCGTGCGCATGCTGATCCCCATGACGTTGCTCGCCGCGGTCTACGCCGCCGTCCTCGCCGGTCTCGTCCTGGCCGGGGTTCCCGTCCTGTGGGTGGTCGCCGGGGCCGCTCTGGTACTGCTGGCGCAGTGGTTCTCGACCGAGCGGCTGGCCAGGCGGATGACCAGGGCGCGGTATGTCACGGCCGAGCAGGAGCCGGAGCTGCACGCCGTACTCGATCGGCTCTGCGCGCTGGCCGACCAGCCCAAGCCGCGGCTCGCGCTCAGCCCGGATCCGGCGCCCAACGCGTACACCGTCGGGCGGTCCCGGCGGTCGGTGACGATCATCGTGACGGAGGGGCTGCGCCGGCGGCTCACCCCGGAGGAGCTGACGTCCGTGCTGGCGCACGAGATCGCGCATGTCCTGCATCGTGATGTGGCCGTGATGACGCTGGCCAGTTCGCTGGCCATCTTCCTGGCCTCGGCGGCCAAGGGGACCGGGCAACTGGCGGTGCGGGCGCCCGCGCTGTTCCTGGAGGAGTTCCCGGTCGGGATCGTGCTCGGGCTGGGGGTTCTGCTCGGCGGCGCGGCGGCGGCCGTCGCGAGCTTCGTCGCCCACCTGCCGTTGCGGGCGCTGAGCAGGGCCAGGGAGCTGGCCGCCGACCGTACCGCCGCCGATCTGCTCGGGCAGCCGGGGCAGCTGGCCTCGGCGCTGCTGAAGGTGCACGAGGGCGCGGGCATCCCGCTGACCGACCTGCGCCGCGGCGTGCCCGCGCTCGGCCTGGTGGCCTGCCGTACCCGCAAGGGCTCGCTGATGGCGACCCACCCGGACGTGCACACCCGCGTGGCGCGCCTGCTCGGCACGGGCTGAGGTCACACTTCTGTATCTCTGCGCGTCTATTCAACTGCGGAGAGTGAGGGGAGATCTTGTTTGCCGGTCGCGGTATCGAGCCGGGGCGGTCTTCAGAGAGGCAGAGGATGCGGGCTTTCCGAATTCGACGTGTCAAGGCGGCTCTTCTCGCGGCGGCGGCCGCGATGGCCTTCACCGCTCCGGCGGCGCACACTCAGGCACGCGCCTGGGCGTGCGACCCGTGGGCGTTCTGCGGCTACTACTTCAACGGCGGCGAAGGCGCGCACCTGTCGTTGAAGCGGGGCGCCTCCGACCTGCTCGAGGTCGCCCAGGGGCGGCTCAGCGACCATGTCTGGTCGGTGAAGAACATCAGCGGCAGGACCTGGTGCCTGTACTCCCGTCCGCAGTACCAGGACGAGATCACCAAGATCCTCGACGGTTACATCGGCGACCTCGACCAGTGGGTCAAGGACCGCGGCGTCCGCTCCCTGCGGGCCTGCTGAGCCACCGTCGCCGACACGCGGAAGGCCACCCCCGATCGCGGGAGTGGCCTTCGCGCCGGTCAAGGGGCGCTTAGGGCACCGGGTTGACCTTCACGGCGGGGATCGAGGCGAGGCACGAGGTGTCGCCCAGGCGTTCGGCGCGGACGAAGCCGACCACGATGCTCTGCGCGCAGCCTGTGGAGTCGAGCTCGGGCACATGGCCGGTGTTGGGTACCGACAGGAACCGGGCGCGGAGGAACTGCCCGGCGTTGAGCCGGCCGTTCTCGTCGGGGGTGTTGTTGTCCAGGTCGCCCGACAGCACCAGTGTGGGCACGTGGGGCAGCTTGCCCTGCAACACGTACGGCCTGGCGGTGCCGTCCTTGGGCCACTCGATGCACGCGTCGCCGCCATCAGGCAGGCTGGCCCCGAACGCCTCGGGGCTGAACGCGCCGAACTCCCCGGGGTCGGCCCTGTCGACCGCGCGGTCGTACTGCCGGTAGCGCTTGCGCAGGGGCGCGTCGACCGACCATGCACGGGCGTAGTCGTTACAGATCACGGTCGTGCTCAGACCCACGTCACCACTCTCCTGCGCGATCGCCTGGAAGGTGGCGGAGTACCACTCGACCAGCGGTCCGGTGTCGCCGCGTGCGGCCTTGTGCAGGAGGGCGGGCATCCGTCCGATCAGGAGCACCTCGTCGGGAAAGGCCCCCACGCCGCCGCTGGCGTCGTAGGTGAGGCTGGTGGCCAGCACGTGCTCGGTCAGTTTGGCGGTGCGGGGCTCGCCGTTCACGGTGTAGGGGACGTCGATCGGGTTGGCCCGCAGCGTCGCGGTCACCCTGCGCAGGTCCCTGATGGCCGCACGGCCGTCGCAGGCTCCGCTGCGCTCGCACACGCGCTTCAGCGAGAGTGAGATGGCCCGGGCGCTGGGCCCGCCGAGGGAGTCGAAGGCCACCGGGTAGGCCCCTGACAGGACGATGGACTTGACGGTGTCCGGGTGCCGCTCGGCGTAGATCGGCATCAGGTAGGTGCCGTAGGACAGGCCGTAGAGCACGACCTTGTCGATGCCCAGCAGCCGGCGTACGGCGTCGAAGTCGTCGGCGGTCGCGGCTGAGGTGTAGCCCTCCGCCCTGGGGCCGAGGGCGGTGCCGCACTGGCCGATCAGGCGGCGCTGCCTGGGCCGGTCGGCGGCGAGGTAGATGTCCTTGATGTCGAGCCCGCAGGTCACCGGGCTGGAGTAGCCGACACCACGCGGGTCGATCAGCAGCAGGTCGTGGTCGGTGCCGAGCGAGCCGATCAGGTTGACGAAAAACTGGGCGCCGGCGATGGCCGCGCCGCCGGGGCCGCCGGGGTTGACGACGATCGTGTTCTTGGGCGGGCTCGCCTCGTCGCTCCGCCGTACCAGGGTGTAGGCCACGTCGATGGTGCCGAGCTGTGGCTTGCCGACCACGAGGGGCCTGGTCATGGTGCCGCACTCGACGCGGTGGCCGGGCAGCGGCTTGCACCACTCCGGTGAACCGGGGGCGAGCGGCGGGGTGGTCTTGGCCGTCTCAGGCGGGGCGGAGGAGGTGAACGGGCCTGTGGGCTGGGGAAACGGGAAGGGCACCAGGCCCGGGTGAAGCGGCGCCTGCTGCACGACCGGGGCGGGGGTGGGAGGGGTGGGGGCGGGAGTCGCCGGGGGCGTGACACCGATGCTGATACCAGCCGACAGCGCCAGTAACGCTGAGGTCCATGTCATGCCGCCCAGCTTGGTGACGCGGTGATCGTTCCCACAAGATACCTAAGACTCAAACCCCTTGTGCTCCAGGACGAAAGCCTTCTCCTCCCTCAGAATCGACCAGGGAGTCGGACAAGCAGAAGGCCCCTCCCGATCTGGGAGGGGCCTTAGAGCTGGTCGGGGCGACAGGATTTGAACCTGCGACTTCTTGCTCCCAAAGCAAGCGCGCTACCAAGCTGCGCCACGCCCCGCGACATCGGTTACGCAAGCGCTCCGGGACTCCGGTACGCTTACGCCCTGACGACCGGATGAAGTCTAGACCAGAGTTCGACCGGCTCGCGCGGACGTAGCTCAATGGTAGAGCCCTAGTCTTCCAAACTAGCTACGCGGGTTCGATTCCCGTCGTCCGCTCAGCGTGTGAAAGGCCAGGTCATCCGCATGGGTGGCCTGGCTTTTTCGATCTTCAACTAATTTCCCCGGGGCTTCCGTGCCACCCGCGTTGCCGACGAGGACCGGCCGTCGATCGATGCCGGGATGATGGTGGGATGCGTGCTCGCCCCATCTCCCCCGACGTGCTCGTGGCGGAACTCGCCGACCGGGTCGCGTCGATGCCCGGGGACGCCTGGGTGCGGGTCGTGGTCGACGGGGCGCCGGTGGCCGGGCCGGGGCGGCTGGCCGATCGGCTGGTGGATCCGCTGAGGTTGCGCGGGCGGGCCGTGGTGCGGGTGTCGGCGGAGGACTTCCTGCGGCCGGCGTCGCTGCGGCTGGAGTACGGCAGAACCGACCCGGACGCCTTCTACGACGACTGGCTGGACGTCCCGGCGTTGCGGCGCGAGGTGCTCGGGCCGCTGGAGCGGGGGCGGACGGGCCAGGTGCTGCCCGCGTTGTGGGACAGCGCGACCGATCGGGCGTGGCGGGTGCCGTATGTGACGGTGCCGGTCGGCGGGGTGGTGGTGCTGGACGGGGGTTTGCTGCTCGGGCGGGGGTTGCCGTTCGAGGTGAGCGTGCATCTGTGGATGTCGGATCGGGCGCTGGCTCGCCGTACGCCGGAGGAGTGGAAGTGGACGCTGCCCGCCTACGCGCGCTACGAGCGGGAGGTGGGGCCGGCGCGGACGGCCGATGTGGTCGTCAAGGTGGACGACCCCCATCATCCGGCTTTGGTCCATAAGATCGCGGAATGACCGCTATCTCGCTGCCGCGGCAGAATGCCAGGACCACCCGTTTCCGGCTGGGGGTCCCCCGTGACTTCACCGTCTCCCCGGACGGGTCCCGGGTCGTCTTCCTCCGTTCGCTCGCCGGGGACGATCGGGTGAACCGGCTGTGGACGCTCCAGGTGGGCACCGGTGAGGAGCGGCTGGTCGCCGACCCGGGCGGTGGCCCTGAGGGCGAGCTGTCGGAGGCGGAGCGGGCCCGCAGGGAGCGGACGAGGGAGCAGGCGCACGGGATCGTCGCCTACGCCACGGACGCGGCCGTGACCAAGGCCGTGTACGCGCTGGGCGGCCACCTCTGGACGGCCGACCTGGCGACGGGTGAGACGAAAGAGCTCGGCGTCAGCGGGGAGGACCCGCGGTTCGACCCGGCGGGCGAGCGTGTGGCGTACGTCCGCGACGGCGCGCTGCGTGTCACGGGCGCCGACGGTGACCGGGAGCTGGTGGCGCCCGACGGGCCCGAGGTGGTGTGGGGGCTGCCGGAGCATGTCGCCGCCGAGTCGATGCACCGTCACCGGGGCTACTGGTGGGCGCCGGACGGCTCGTCCCTGCTGGTGGCCAGGGTGGACTCGGCGGGCATCCAGCGCTGGTACGTGAGCGACCCGGCCAATCCGGACGCCCCACCGCGCACGATGGCCTACCCCCGGGCCGGTTCGGCCAACGCCGAGGTGACGCTCTGGGTGGTCGGCCTGGACGGCTCCCGGGTCCAGGTGGAGTGGGACAGGGCGGCCTTCGAGTACGTCGCGGCCGCCTCGTGGGACGCGCACGGGCCGCTGGTGCTGGTGCAGAGCCGCGACCAGCGCACGACCCGCGTCCTGGAGGCCGACCCCGCGAGCGGCGAGACCCGGGTGCTGCGCGAGGACACCGACCCGGCGTGGCTGGAGCTGGTGCGGGGGACGCCCGCGCGCACCGCGGGCGGCGACCTGATCTTCACCGCGGACCGCGACGACACCCGGCGGCTGGTGGTCGGCGACGAGCCGGTGACCCCGCCGGGGCTGCAGGTGCTCGCGGTGCTGGGCGTGGACGGCGACACGGTCCTGTTCCTCGGCTGCGAGGAGCCCACCGAGCGGCACCTGTACACCTACGCGCGGGACACGGGCCTGGTGCGGGTCACCAAGGAGCCGGGCGTCCACGACGGCGTCCGCGCGGGCGGCACCACGGTGGTCGTGGCACGCACGCTGGAGGAGCACGGCGTCCGCGTCACCGCGAACGGCACCCCGATCACCTCGCACGGCGCCACGCCCGTGCTGCGCCCGCGGGTGGAGCTGGTCGAGCTGGGCGAGCGCGCGCTGCGCTCGGCCGTCCTGCTCCCCTCCGGCCACGTGCCGGGGTCGGCGCAACTGCCGGTCCTGCTCAACCCGTACGGCGGACCGCACGGCACCCAGGTGCTGCGCTCCCTCGACGCCTTCGTGGTCTCGCAGTGGTTCGCCGACCAGGGCTACGCCGTGATCGTCACCGACGGGCGGGGCACCCCGGGCCGCGGCCCGGCCTGGGAGCGGACCATCCACGGCGACAAGCTGAGCTGCGCGCTGCAGGACCAGGCCGACGCGCTGCGGGCGGCGGGCGAGCGCTACCCGGACCTGGACCTCGGCCGGGTGGGCATCAGGGGCTGGTCCTACGGCGGCTATCTGACCGCGGCGGCCGTCATGCGACACCCGGAGACGTTCCACGCGGGCGTCGCGGGCGCCCCGGTCACCGACGCGCGCCTGTACGACACGCACTGGCAGGAGCGCTACCTCGGCCACCCCGAGCAGCACCCCGAGGCCTACGACCGCAGCTCGATCGTGGCCGACGCGCCGAAGCTGCGCAGGCCGCTCATGCTCGTCCACGGCCTGGCCGACGACAACGTGTTCGCCGCGCACACGCTCCGGCTGTCGTCGGCGCTGCTCGCGGCGGGCCGCCCGCACACGGTGCTGCCGCTGTCGGGCGTGTCGCACATGACGCCACAGGAGGAGATCGCCGAGAATCTCCTGTTGCTGGAGCTGGACTTCCTGGACCGCCACCTGAAGGGGAAGCCCACGACCTGAGCGGCGGTTGAGGCTGGTATGAGTGACTATGGACGCCCCATCGAGTTCGGCTACTTCCTGGTCCCGAACGCCGATGACCCGCTGATCGAGACCGCGCGGCTGGCCGACGGGCTCGGCCTCGACCTGATCGGCGTGCAGGATCATCCGTACCAGCGGCGTTACGTCGACACCTGGACTCTGCTGAGTGTGATCGCCGCCTCGACCTCGCGGATCAGGGTGTTCCCCGATGTGGCGAGCCTGCCGCTGCGCCCGCCCGCCGTACTGGCCAAGTCGGCCGCCAGCCTCGACCTGCTGAGCGGCGGGCGGGCGGAGCTCGGGCTGGGCGCGGGCGCGTTCTGGGACGCGATCGAGGCGTACGGCGGGCCCCGCCGTACGCCTCGGGAGGCGATCGGGGCGCTGGAGGAGGCGATCACCGTGATCCGGGCCATCTGGAGCGGTGAGCGCAACCTGCGTGTCGAGGGGGAGCACTACCGGCTCGCGGGCGCGCAGGCCGGGCCCGTGCCCGCGCATCCGATGGGGATCTGGCTCGGGGTCGGCGGGCCGAAGGCGCTGGCGCTGGCGGGGCGGCTGGCCGACGGCTGGCTGCCCTCGTCGAGCTGGGCGGGGCCGGAGCGGCTGCCGGAGCTGAACGCGCGCATCGACGAGGCGGCCGTGGCGGCTGGGCGCGAGCCGTCCGCCGTCCGGCGGCTCTACAACGTCAACGGCGTCATCACCGAGGGGCGCTCGGACGGCTTCCTCAAGGGGCCCGTGGCGCAGTGGGTGGAGGAGCTGACCGACCTGGCGGTGGGCCACGGCATGGACTCCTTCGTGCTGTGGCCGGAGGGCGAGCAGGAGGGCCAGCTGCGCAGGTTCGCCGAGGAGGTTGTGCCCGAGGTTCGCAGCCAGGTCGCACTGGAACGCGAAGAATAACGGGCGCAGACTGGAACGATGATCCCGAGTCACTGGTACAACATCGTCGCCGACCTGCCTTAGCCGCCTCCGCCGCCGCTCCCCCCGGGGACGCTGCGCCCGGTGGGACCCGACGACCTGGCACCGCTGTTCCCGATGGAGCTGATCGGGCAGGAGGTGAGCACCGAGCGGTTCCTCGCGATCCCGGAGGACGTGCTCGACGTCTACCGGATGTGGCGGCCCACGCCGCTGGTCCGGGCCCGCCGCCTGGAGCGCGAACTCGGCACTCCGGCGCGGATCTACTACAAGTACGAGGGCGTGTCCCCGGCTGGTTCGCACAAGCCGAACACCGCCGTGCCGCAGGCCTACTACAACGCCAGGCAGGGCGTGCGCAGGCTGACCACCGAGACCGGGGCCGGTCAGTGGGGGTCGGCGCTGGCCTTCGCCTGCTCGCAGTTCGGGCTGGAGTGCGAGGTGTGGATGGTGCGCGCCTCCTACGACCAGAAGCCGTACCGGCGCTCGCTGATGCGCGTGTACGGCGCGACCGTGCACGCCAGCCCGTCGCCGGTGACGATCGCGGGCAGCAAGATCCTGGCCGCCGAGCCGGGCTCGCCCGGGAGCCTGGGCATCGCGATCAGCGAGGCGGTCGAGGTCGCCGCCTCGGCCGAGGACACCCGCTACGCGCTGGGCAGCGTGCTCAAGTCGCCCGCCTTCGTGTGTGCGTGGGCAGTCGCCCGTGAAGCAGGAAGATCCGACCCGTGAGGGCTGGAATCCCCCGGATTTATCCGTGGGGAGGATGTCAAGCGGGAGAAGCTGGCGGGGCGTCGCCAGGACCGAGGGGATCGTGTCGGCGCCCGAGCCGACGCACGCGCTGGCCGAGACCATCGCCGAGGCGCTGCGCTGCAAGGAGAGCGGCGAGGAGAAGGTGATCCTGACCGCGCTGTGCGGGCACGGCCACTTCGACCTGGCCGCCTACGACCGGTACCTATCCGGGGAGATGCGGGACTTCGCGCTGCCGCAGGAGCGGATCGACGACGCGCTGTCGGGGCTGCCCCGGGTGTGAGGTCAGGAGAACGCCCTGGCCTTGAGCGAGGGGAAGCGCTGGGCGGTGCGCAGGAAGGTCTTGAATCCGAGCCTGGCCAGGGCGTTCTCGTCGACGAACTGCCGGGCGGCGGCGAGGGAGTCGCGGACGGCGGCGAAGCCGTACTCGCGCATCTCGTTCTCGTAGGCGGCGATGGCCTCGACGGGGTCGCCGCCGCCGGTCAGGGCGAGGTACAGCGCGCGGGCGTCGCGCAGGGCGGTGTTGGCGCCGATGCCGCGCATGGGGGTCATGCTGTGGATCGCGTCGCCGAGCAGGGTGATGGTCGTGGCCGGCCACGGCTCGATCGGGATCGAGGTGCGGATCGGCAGCAGGGACACGGTGTCGGGGTGGGCCATGGTGACGAGCCTGCGCAGGTCGGGATGCCAGTCCTTGATCAGACCGGAGATCACGCCCTTGAGCTGCTCGCCCGACATTTCTGAAATGTCGCCCGGGAAGTGGTGCTTGGCGGCGCCGAACGCCCACAGGAGGTAGCTGCTGCCGTTGTCCAGCAGGGCGCCCTCCTGCTCGGTGGCTCCGATGCCCGCCACGGTGGCGCCGCCCACGTCGTGCGGGGCGCAGAACATGCCCATGCCCTTGGGCGGCAGGATGTTGTTCGGGCCGTCGGCCAGGCGCGGTGAGATCAGCTTCCTGGTCTCGGCGGTCAGCGGGAACTTGCCCGCCACCGTGGTGATCCCGGTGTCGACGCGCTCGGCGTGCGGCAGGTACTGCTCGCGCACCCGGGAGTTGCCGCCGTCGGCGCCGATCACGATGTCGGCGGTGGCGCTCGTGCCGTCGGCGAAGAACAGCTCGACCCGTCCGCCGGGGGTGCGCTCGTAGCGCTCGTAGGTCTTGCCGTACCGGACGACGTCGCCGAGCCCGGACAGCAGCACCTGGCGGAGTGTGATCCGGCTGACCGAGTGATGGTCGTCGACGGGGTCGGCGGCCCGCGGGTTCTCGATCATAAGCAGGTGCCTGAGCTGGTCGGTCAGGAAGGCGAAGTCCTGCCCGCCGCGCCCGGTGGTGTCGAGGAAGGCCTGCCACAGCTCGGGCGGCAGGCAGTCGCGCAGGGCTCGGGCGCCGTTCGGGTCGATGTGCACCCGGTAGCCCTGGAGCCGGTCGGCGGGGGTGCGGTCGCGCTCGTAGACGGTCACGTCCAGGCCGGCCTTGTGGAGTCCCTGGGCGAGGCAGAGCCCGCCGATGCCGCCGCCGATGATCGCGTAGTGGGTTCTCATGCCCTCGACTATCAACCAATTGGGTAATTGTGTCAACCATCCGGATGGTTGATAAAGTCGATCGCATGAGGAGAGCACCCGAGGAGAAGCAGCGCGACGCCGAGCGCACCAAGCAGCGCATCGTGCGGGCCGCCGTCGCGGAGTTCGCGGCCAAGGGTTTCGCCGGTGCCAGGGTCGGCGAGATCGCGGCCAGGGCGGGGGTCAACAAGCAGCTCATCTCCTACTACTTCGGCGGCAAGGAGGGGCTCTACCAGGAGCTGACCCGGCAGTGGCAGGTCCGGGAGAGCGCCTTCGCCGACCCCGCGCAGCCGCTGGGCGAGCTGGCCGCCGGATACGTCAGGGCCAACGCGGAGCACCGCGACTTCGGCAAGCTGATGCTCTGGGAGGGGCTGGCCGACGCCGGGCCGCCCGACCCGGCGTTCGCCGAGAGCATGCGGCGCGGCGTCGAGGACCTGCGCAGGCGGCAGGAGGCGGGCGAGTTCCCCGCCGACCTCGACCCGGCCGCGCTGATGGTCGCGCTGTTCGCGATGGCGGCGGCCGGCGTGTCCTTCCCGCAGCTCGTGCGGGCCGTGTACGACACCGACCCGGCCTCGCCCGACTTCGCCGCACACTACGCCGAGCAGATCAACCGGCTGGTATCGCACCTACGGGGTTAACGTGGACCCCATGGATGTCGATGTGATCGTGCTGGGGCTCGGACCCGGCGGGGAAGACGTCGCGGGCCGGCTGGCTGAGATGGGCCTGCAGGTCGCGGGGGTCGAGGGCAACCTCGTCGGCGGGGAGTGCCCCTACTGGGGCTGCATCCCGTCCAAGATGATGATCCACGCCGCGAACCGGCTGACCGAGGCGCGGCGGGCGGGCGCGTCCGTCACACCCGACTGGAGCCGGCTCGCCCGCCGGATCAGGGACGAGGCGACCGACGACTGGGACGACAAGGTGGCCGCCGACCGGTTCACCGGCAAGGGCGGGCACCTGGTCAGGGGGCACGGCCGGATCACCGGGCCCGGCGAGGTCACCGTCGGCGAGCAGGTGATCAGGGCCCGCCGGGGCATCGTGATCGCGTCGGGGTCGCAGGCGGTGGTGCCGCCGATCGAGGGGCTGGCCGGCACGCCGTACTGGATCAACCGGCAGGCCATCGAGACCGAGGCGGTGCCCGAGTCGCTCGTCGTGCTCGGCGGCGGCGCTATCGGGGTCGAGCTGGCCCAGGTCTTCGCCCGCTTCGGCGCCGAGGTCACCGTGGTGGAGGCGGCCGACCGGCTGGTCGCGCTGGAGGAGCCCGAGGCGGGCGCGCTGATCGCCAAGGCGTTCGCCGAGGACGGCATCCAGGTGCTCACCGGGACCAAGGCCAGCGGGATCCGCTACGAGGACGGGCGGTTCACCGTGCTGGGGCCGGACGTCTCGGCCGAGAAACTGCTGGTCGCCACCGGTCGGCGGGTGGACCTGAAGGCGCTGGGCGTCGGCGCGATCGGGCTGGACGAGTCCGCGCGCGCGGTCCCGGTGGACGAGCGGATGCGCGCCGCCGACGGGGTGTGGGCGCTGGGCGACGCGGTCGGCAAGGGCGCGTTCACGCACATGGCGATGTACCACGCCGACATCATCGTCAAGGAGATCCTCGGGCTGTCGGGGCACGAGGCGGAGTACCACGCGGTGCCCCGGGTGACGTTCACCGATCCCGAGGTGGGCGCGGCCGGGCTCACCGAGGCGCAGGCCCGGGAGAAGGGGCTCGACGTCAACATCGGGTACACCGACCTGGCCGAGTCGTCGCGCGGCTGGATCGCGCAGGCGCAGGGGTTCGTCAAGCTCGTCGCCGCCGACGGGGTGCTGGTGGGGGCGACCAGCGCGGGGCCGTCGGGCGGCGAGGTGCTGAGCATGCTGACGCTCGCCGTACACGCCAGGATCCCGGTACGGCGGCTCAGGGAGATGATCTACGCCTACCCGACCTTCCACCGGGCCGTCTCAGCCGCTCTGGCCGAGCTGCCGCCCGACCGCTGACCAGCGGGAT
The DNA here is from genome assembly GCF_040645915.1 of Nonomuraea sp. NPDC046570. Lineage (NCBI taxonomy): Bacteria > Bacillati > Actinomycetota > Actinomycetes > Streptosporangiales > Streptosporangiaceae > Nonomuraea > Nonomuraea sp. NPDC046570. The sequence goes on from NZ_JBEYZF010000022.1 coordinate 21,196, forward strand.
CGCCCAGCGCGTGCCAGGGTCCGCGTCGACCAGCAGGGCCCTGGCGAACGCGCTCAGCGGCACGGCCAGGATCGCCCCGAGGGCACCCAGCACGACGGTCCAGACCAGCAGCGACAGGGTGGTGATCGTGGTCGACAGGCCGGCCGACTTCCCGGTGAACCTCGGCTGGATCAGCGACTGGATGACGAAGTTCAGCGCCGAGTAGACGACGATCACCCACACCATCGTCACCCACCCGGAGTCCAGCAGCGCGAGCAGCGCGGGCGGCACCAGCCCGATGACGAAGCCGATGTTGGGGATGTAGTTCGTGATGAACGCCAGCAGCCCCCACAGCAGCGGGAGCGGCACCCCCAGCAGCCAGAGCGCCACCGCGTCCAGCACGGCCACCACCAGGCCGAACACGCTGGAGACGACGAGGTAGCGCAGCGTGCTACGGACGAACTCCCGCAACGCGTCCACCAGGTGCGGGCGGGTCGACTCCAGCGCCCTGACCCCGTCCTGCAGGACCGCCGCGTCCAGGCTCATCCCGACCAGCAGCAGCACGACCAGCACGAACGCGGTGCCGACGTCCAGCAGGCCGGTCAGGAAGCTCTGCACGAGCGAGAGCAACTTGTTCGGGTCGAGTTGCCCGATCACGGCGTTGATCTGGTCGGTGGTGACGCCGAGCTGCCGGACCAACTGGCCCGCGTCGGCGAGCAGCGCCTGGTAGTTGGCGGTGTAGCCGGGCAGCACGGCGGCGAGCTGGGCCACCGCGACGACCAGTGCCGCGCCGAAGGCGAGCAGCACCAGGAAGACCACGGCCAGCGGGACGGCCACCACCACCCACGGGCGGGCGCCGCGCCTGCGCAGCCGCGACCTGATCGGGCTGACCGCGATGGTGAGGACCAGGGCGAGGAAGGCCGGGCCCGCGATCGAGCTCACCCGCCCGATGCCGACCAGGGCGATCACCGCGGCGGCGAGGCCGATCAGCAGCCTGAGGCCACGCGAGGTCATGCGTCACACTATGGCGACTCTCCGCGACGGCCGCAGGTCAACGCGCCGTCCAGAGGTCGAGGGTACGGCCTTCGCCGGCCGTACCCGCTCCCCCGCGATCTAGCGTGCGTTCGGTCGCTTGCCGTGGTTGGCCTTCTTCTTCTTGCGGGACTTCCCCTGCCGCGCGCGCTTGGCCATGTGCTCCTCCGACTCTTCCGGGTACGGTGTGCGGGACCAACCTCTCGCGTCGGCGTCCCTGGGACAAGCACCTTTCAGTTTTCCCCTTTCACCGCCGGCTCACCCGTGGCGGCGTCGACGACCACGGTGGAGATGACGCGCTGGGGCGTGACCGTCTCGACCTCCCACACCGCGCGCCCGCCCACGTCCATGAGCTGCGCGCGCGTCAGCGTGGCGCCTTCGACGGTCTTGGCGGCGAGGTCGGCGGCCCGCAGCAGCCCGGTGCGGTCCTGGGCCAGCAGCCTCTCGGCCTCCTTGGCGTCGGCGGGCTGCTCGGGCTCCTCCCCCGTCACCCGCCCGTCGAGGACGCTGATGCGCAGGTCGACGAGCGTGCCGTCGTCCTGGTAGACGGCCGCCAGCCAGACCGGGGGCGGCTGGGCGCCGGCCAGTTGCAGCAGCACCACCTTGCCGCGCTCGCCGGCGATCTTCGCGGCGTCGGTGAGGCTGATCGCCGAGGGCGTGACCGTGGGCTTCGGCGTCGGCGTCGGCGTCGGCGCGACCATGGTCTCGCCGCCTCCCCCGCAGCCGCTGATCAGGGCGAGCGAGGCGAGCACGATGAGCGTGAGTCTCATGGAGAGGTCATCACCCGTGGACGCGAGCGCACTCCCCATGATTCAACATTCTTGTGCCATAATTTGGTGGAATCTGTTGGAAGGAGAGCTTGTGCTCGCACCTCAACGGCAACAGGCGATCCTGGAGCGCGTCCGCAGGAGCGGCGGGGTCCGGGTGGCCGACCTCGTCCGCGAGCTCGGCGTCTCCGACATGACCATCCGCAGGGACCTGGAGGCGCTGGCCGAGCGCGGCCTCCTGGAGAAGGTGCACGGCGGCGCCACGATCAACGGGCCCGGCTCGACCGAGGAGCCCGGTTTCGCCGCCAAGTCCGCCCGCCAGCAGCCGGAGAAGGACGCCATCGCCCGCCGGGCCGCCCAGCTCGTGCGTCCCGGCACCGCCGTGGCCCTGTCCGCCGGCACCACGACGTGGGCACTGGCCCACCACCTGGTGGACGTGGCCGAGCTGACCGTCATCACGAACTCCATCCCCGTCGCCGAGGTCTTCCACCGCAGCCCGCGCGCCGATCGCACGGTCGTGCTGACCGGCGGGGTGCGCACGCCCTCCGACGCCCTGGTCGGGCCGGTCGCGGTCGCCGCCATCCGGCGGCTGCACGTCGACACGCTCTTCCTGGGCGTACACGGCATGAGCCTCAAGGCCGGGTTCACCACGCCGAACCTGCTGGAGTCGGAGACCGACCGGGAGCTGGTCGCCTCGGCGCACCGCCTCGTCGTGCCGGCCGACCACACCAAGTGGGGCACCGTCGGCATCAGCACCATCGCCGAGCTCTCGGAGGCCCATGTCGTCATCAGCGACGCGGGCCTGACCGAGGATGCCCGCCGCGAACTCGCGGAACGGGCCGGAGAACTGATCATCGCGGAGGACCGTCAGTGAAGCGCAGCGTCGCCCGGCTGGCCGACGGCAGGGAGCTCATCTACTTCGACCGGCGCGACGACGCCGATCGGAGCATGCTCGACGAGCGCGAGCCGAGTCCTCGGCCGCCCGCCTCCGAGCTGCGCTACGACCCGCTCACCGAGGAGTGGGTGGCGATGGCGGGACACCGCCAGGGCCGTACGTTCCTGCCGCCCGCCGACGAGTGCCCGCTGTGCCCGTCCCGCCCCGGCCACCTGACGGAGATCCCGGCGCCGGACTACGACGTGGTGGTGTTCGAGAACCGCTTCCCCTCCTTCTCCACCAATCTCGGGATTTATCAGGATGCGGGGGGGCTTAGTGAGGTTCGGCCGGGAGTGGGGCGGTGTGAGGTGGTGTGCTTCACCGCGGAGCACTCCTCGTCCTTCTCCCAGCTGTCCGAGGCGCAGGTGGGGCTCGTCATGGAGGCGTGGGCGGACCGTACCGCCGAGTTGTCCGAGATCCCGGGCGTGGAGCAGGTCTTCTGCTTCGAGAACCGCGGCTCCGAGATCGGCATCACGCTGGCCCACCCGCACGGGCAGATCTACGCCTACCCCTATGTCACGCCGCGCACCCGGCAGCAGCTCGCCGCCGCCGCCCGGCACACCGGCGGCAATCTGTTCGCCGACATCCTGGCCGCCGAGCGGGCCGCGGGCGTCCGGGTGGTGGCCGCCAACGAGCACTGGACCGCGTTCGTGCCCGCCGCCGCGCGCTACCCGTTCGAGGTGCACGTGTACCCGCACCGGCAGGTGCCCGACCTGGTCGCGCTGACGCCGGAGGAGCGCGCGGCGTTCGGCCCGCTGTACACCGGCGTGCTGCGGGCGCTCGACGGACTGTTCGGGGTGGTCATGCCGTACGTCTCCGCCTGGCACCAGGCGCCCGTCCGGGAGGGTCGTGACCTGGCGTATCTTCACCTGGAGCTGTTCAGCATCCGGCGGGCGCCGGGGAAGCTGAAATACCTGGCGGGCTCGGAGTCGGCGATGGGCGCGTTCGTCAACGACGTGCTCCCCGAGGAGGCGGCCGGGATGATTCGATCACAGGTAGATCACTAATTGGTCGCAGCTTGGACTCGCGTGACCAGCGGTTTACTACTAATATCCCTCTCGCACCGACTGCCACAGTCGTGCCGCCTAATCCTGGGCGTGCGCCCCAGGAGCCGGGGACCCATGCATCTGGGGTGAATCCACTTCGGTGGTAGGGCAAGCCTTCTCCCGCCCGAACCCGTCAGCTAACCCGGTCGGCAGAAGGAGAGGAGCTACGTGGTGGCCCAGTCCCCCACGTCCCTGGCCGCCGGCGTGCTCGTCGCCGCGGCCCTGGCCTTCGGCCCGGCCGCCCCCGCGGTCGCCGCCCCCAAACCGACCGAAGCCGAGTTGCGTGCCGAGCTGAAGAAGCTCAACAAGCAGGTCGACACGCTCATCGAGACCTACAACGCGAGCCGGGTCGACCTGACCGAGGCGCGCGGAGACGAGAAGACGGCCAAGCGACGCCTCACCGAGGCCCAGCAGGAGCTGGTCAAGGCCGAAGGACAGGCGGCGCAGATCACCCAGATGCGCTACCAGGCCGGCGACGGCGGCCTGCCCGCCCTGCTGATGTCCACGAGCCTCAGCAACGCCGTCCTGCTGGAGCAGCTCAGGGCCGAGCAGAACGCCGTCGTCGCCACCGTCACCGCCACCCGCGACGCCAGGAAGCTCGCCGCCGACCAGGCCGCCTCGCTCACCGTCAAGATCCGCGACGACTCGAAGAAGGTGGCCGGGCAGCGCGCCGAGGCCGAGGACCTGATCAAGGACATCGAGAAGAAACTCGAAGACCTCATCCCGTACGGCTCAGGCCGTAACTCCGACGGAAGCTGGGCCCCCCAGCTTCCGTCCGGATCCGACAACATCACCCTGCGCACCCGCCAGATGCGGGAACTCCTCAAGAAGACCTTCACCTTGCCGCACGAGGTGGGCTGCTACCGCGTGGACAACAGCGGAGAGCATCCGCTGGGGCGGGCCTGCGACTTCATGTTGAGCACCGGCGGAAGCACGCCGTCGGCCGTCAACCAGACCCTCGGCGACCAGATCGCGGCGTGGGCGGTCAAGAACAAGGACAAGCTCGGCGTCAAGTACGTGATCTGGAAGCAGCGCATCAACCAGGGCTCGGGCTGGCGCTCCATGTCCAACCGCGGCAGCATCACCGCCAACCACTACGACCACGTCCACATCTCCATGCACTGAACGCCCGCGGTCCCCTGGGCCCTGGCGATCACGGCGAGCGCCCTCGTCGTGATCGCCCTGGTGGCCGGCGCACGCGGCGGCCGAACGAGCGCTGCGCATGGTCATGGTCGGCGCCTCCCTCACCGGCTGACGGCGGTCAGGCGGAGCCGGTGAAGAACAGGGACACGGCCGCGTCCCGGGCCAGGAGGAAGCCCACGATCGCCACCGTCCAGCTCACCATCGAGGCCGCGTTCCTGGTCATCCACCCGCGTAGCCGTACCAGCTTCGGCTCCAGGCTCTCGCGGGCGACCGCGCGCAGGGCCAGCAGGAACAGCGGGGGCAGGATCATGACGAGGACGTAACCGCCGAGCACCGGGATCCAGGTGGCCGCGGCCAGGTCCGAGGCGGTCATGATCCCGACGGCGGCGAGGTACGGCAACATGGTCGCGACCTCGACCAGCCCGGCGGTCAGGCCCAGCAGCACCATGGTCCGCGGCCCGCCGATCTTCGGCTCGAACGTCCGCGGCGGTTTGCCCAGTTTCGCCCGCCGCTTGGGGTCGAGCCGGAAGCTCAGCAGGAACAGCCCGACGCCCAGGGCGAGCTGGAGCCAGTACACGGGCGGGCTGCGCAGTGCGTCGCCGTAGTTGTCCAGCAGGGTCGACAGCCCGAGCATCAGCGCGACGCCGACCAGGTAGTAGAACACGGCGATGGTCGCCAGGTAGATCAGCAGGCGCGACACCTGCGACCGCTCGGCGGCCAGCAGCAGGTACACGGGGATGCCCAGGGTGCCGAAGCTCGTGCTGTCCACGATGGCGAGGGCGGCCAGGGCGAGCAGCAGACCGATCGACATACTCAGATCATCCCGGCCCCCGGGATGCCCCTACTCCGCCTGTACGCCGAAACAGGCGTACATCTTTGTGACTACAGCCGCGCCACCAGGCTCTTCGGCGCGACCATCCGATAGGCGTCCGTGACGATCTCGGCGACCTCCGGCCAGTCCACCTGCACGTCCAGGTAGACGCCGAGCCAGCCGCGGTGCCCCACGTACGGCGGGCGGAAGAACCGCGCCGGGTCCTCCGCCACCAGCGCCTCCTGCACGCCCGGCGGAGCCGCGCACCAGAAGCCGAGCCGGTCGTCATGGTGATGGTCGGCGTAGGTCACGAAGGTCTTCTTGTCCCGCACGAACCAGGTCGGCTCGCCGTGACTGAGCCGCTCGGTGGTCTCCGGCAGGGCCAGGCAGAGCCTGCGCAGTTCCTCCAGTGGGTCCATGACCGCAATCTATCCGGGGACCTCGTCGCGCAGCGCCTCGGTGATCAGCTCGTCAAGCCTGGCGGAGTCGGCGGGCCTGGCGGCGGCGGCCTCGGCGAAGCGGCCGAGCAGCGTGGCGAGCCTCTCCCGGTCGGCGGGGTCCCAATCGGCGATCAGGCTTTCGAGGTACTCGCGGCGGTAGCGGGTGACGACGTCGAGCACCCGCCGCCCTTTGGGGGTCACCACGAGCCGGACCCGGCGCGCGTCGACCAGTGACGCCTCCCGGCGGACGAACCCGGCGCCGAGCGCGTCGTTGACCAGCCGGCTGGCCGTGGACGGGTCCACGTCCAGGTGTTCGGCGACGCCGCCGATGGTGACCTCGTCGCAGGCTCCGGCCAGCTTGTCGACCGCGTGCAGGACCATCACGTTCGACATGTGCACGGGCCGGTCGCCGCGGCTGCGCAGCGGCCTGGCCCACATCCGGCGCAGCCTGAGCAACGCCACGTCGATCGCCGCGGCCATGGTGGGCTGGGCGGTCATCCCGAGAGCTTGATCGGGTTGACCAGGTCGGCGTATACGAGCAGGCCGGCCATCACGATCATCACCAGGGCCAGCGCGTAGGTCAGCGGCAGCACCTTGGCGATGTCGACGTAGCCGGGCTCGGGCCTGCGCATGACGCGGGCGAAGGCGCGCTTGAGCCCCTCCCACAGGCCACCGGCGATGTGGCCGCCGTCCAGCGGGAGCAGCGGGATCAGGTTGAACATGCCGATCGCCAGGTTGAACCCGGCCAGCAGGGTCAGCAGGGCGACGAACTTGTTCTCGGTGGGCGCGTCGGAGGCGGCGATCTCACCGCCGATGCGGCCGACGCCCACCACCCCGACCGGGCCGTTGGGGTCGCGCTCGTCGCCGGAGAAGGCGGCGTTCCAGACGCCGACCATCTTCTCCGGCAGGTTGATCAGCGACTGGAAGACCCTGCCGGTCAGGTCGCCCATGTGGACGACGACGAAGCCGAAGTCCTTCTTCTCGATGACCTGCGTCGGCATGACGCCGAGGAAGCCGACGCCCTCCTCGATCGTCTTCATGTCGTCGACCTTGGGCCGGTCCTGGGCGATGAGGTCGACCTTGAGCGTCTGCGGCGCGCCGTCGCGTACGATGCCCAGGCTCACCTGGCCGGCGCCGTTCGCGCGGATCTTCTCCACCAGCGCGTCCCACGAGGCCACCCGCACCCCGTTGAACGAGACGATCTGGTCACCGGCCTTCATACCCGCCTTCACGGCGGGGGTGACCTGGTCCGCCGGGGTGCACTTGCGGTTGGGGTCGGTCTGCACCTGGCTGTACGGAATCACGCACTGGGACATGGCCGAGACGGTCGGCTTGTTGGTCAGCACGCCGAAGCCCATGAGCACGATGGCGAACAGGACGAACGACAGCACGAAGTTCATCGCCGGCCCGCCGGACATGATGATGACCTTCTGCCACCACTTCTTGCGGTAGAAGACCCGGTCCTCGTCGCCCGGCCGCACCTCTTCCTGGGCCACGTCGCGCGCGGTGTCGATGAGCCCCTGGAACGGTCCGGTGGAGGCACGGCGCAGCTTCGTCGGGTCGTCGCCGGGACGCGGCGGGAGCATGCCGATCATGCGGATGTAGCCGCCGAACGGGATCCACTTGATGCCGTACTCGGTCTCGCCGCGCCTGATCGAGAACATCGTCGAGCCGAAGCCGACCATGTACTGCGTCACCCGCACGCCAAAGATCTTGGCGGGCACCAGGTGGCCCACCTCGTGCAGACCGATGGACACCATCAGCCCCAACACGACGATGACGATCCCTGCAAGGAAGAACCAGTTCATCTATGCGCGCTCCAGGCAGACGGATGGTCCTGACAGCCCCAGAGTAGTCGAAGTCTCCATAGCTGAACGGCTTGCGCATGCTTTGTGAAATAGCCACACTGCGTTGACAGTCCGCGACCGGGCGATCACCCTGGGAGACGAGGCGTGTGTGGAGGGGGAAGTCTTGATCCGCATCCTGGTTGCCGAGCACCTGCCACTGGTCAGAAGGGGGTTGGTCGCGTCGCTCGGCACGGAGGCCGGCCTGCGGGTCGTGGCCGAGGTGGGGAGCGGTGCGGACATCGTTCCGGCGGCCCTGGCGTACCGGCCGGACACCGCGGTCATCGACTTCGACCTTCCGGGACTCGACGGCCCGTCAGCCGCCGCCCGTCTGTACGAGGAGGTGCCCGCCTGCCGGGCGCTCATCCTGTCGGCCCAGCCCAGTCCCGGACAGGTGCGTCGCGCGTTCGGCGCGCACGCGCTGGGGTTCATGAGCCTGGACGTGGCGCCCGAGCAGCTCGCCGAGGGGTTGCGCGGCATCGCGGCGGGCCGCCGGGTGGTCGACACCGAGCTGGCGGTGGCGGCGCTGGAGTCGGCCGACAATCCGCTGACCCGGCGCGAGCTGGAGGTGCTGCGGATCGCCGCGGGCGGGGCCAGGTCGGCGGAGATCGCCGACGAGCTGTTCCTGTCGGTCGGCACGGTGCGCAATCACCTGTCGCGCATCATGTGCAAGACCGGCGCCCGCAACCGCCTGGACGCGGTCCGCATCGCCAGCGCGTCCGGCTGGCTCTGACGCCACGGGCCTAGCCGAGTCCCGGGAGAGCCGCGCCGCTCCCCCGGGGCCCGAGATCACATAGGGGCCGAGGCCTTCCCGGTGGACGAATATCCACGGGAGCTGAATACGATATTTCGGGATTCGCATTGTCGCTCGTCCACGAAATATCCCCCTTTTCCTAGGTCGTCGGAATTTGCCAGGCTGGACTGCATCGAGAATCTCAGCCCGCCCCCGTCACCGCCAGTGACCCTGTCCACGACCTGCGCGTGAGAGGTTCACGCGGGAATCCGTGTCGATTGTCATGGGCGGCCGACCTGGAGATATGCCGCATCCCGTCACGGGCGCCAGATGAGCACCAGCGCGCAGTCGTCGTTGTGGCCCGAGGCCATCGAGTTGACCAGCGCGCGGGCCCCGTCCCGGAACCCGGAGGGCAGCAGCCGCTCGGCCTCGCCGAGCAGCCGGTCGAGGCCGGCGTCGATGTCACGGCCCGGCTGCTCGATCAGCCCGTCGGTGTAGAGCAGCAGCGCGTCACCCTTGCGCAGGACCCCGCTGTCCGGCTCGCAGTGCAGGTCGGGCACCACGCCGAGGACGACGCCCTTGGCCGAGGCGATCTGCCAGTTGCCGGTGCCCGCGTCCAGCTTGACGACCGGCGGGTGGCCGGCCGAGGTGATCGTGTAGTCGCCGGTGGTCAGGTTGAGGCGCACGTGCACGGCGGTGACGAAGCCCTCGTCGCCGCGCTGGCGGTGCAGGTAGGCGTTGCAGGCGGGCAGGAAGTCCTCGACCGAGCCGAGCAGCCCGCCGAACGTGCCGGACAGCAGCAGCGCCCTGGTGCCCGCGTCGACACCCTTGCCCGAGACGTCGACCAGGGCGATCTCCACATTGTCGCCGTCGCGCATGGACACCAGGAAGTCGCCGCCGAAGGAGGAGCCGCCCGCCTGCTTGAGCACCACCTTGGCGCCCCAGTCCTTGGGCATCGAGGGCAGCTCGCTCTGGCTCTTCAGCCGGTCGCGCAACTCCAGCAGCATCACGTCGCCGCGCAGGCCCTGCACGCCGAGCTTGCCCCGGGTACGGGCCATGAGCACGGCCAGGACCGTGGTGAAACCGATGGTGACCATGAGCCCGACACCGATGCTGGCGACGCCCAGGACCGCTCCAATGTAGGCCAAGGCGACCAGCACGGCCCCCAGCAGCTTGGCCAGGCTGCGCAGCCGCAACTGCAGGCCACCGGCCAGGGTGACGAGGACGAGCAGGGAGGGGGAGAACCATTCGGTGGACACCCGGGCGGCCAGGCCGCCGATCGCCAGCGACGCCACACTCAGGGTGATCAGGAGGTTGCGGTCACGAGCCAGCGGCCCCCGGCGGAGGAATCTGACGACAGGCACCAGAAACGGCACCCGCACGAGGAACGCACGGAGCCGTGGCGGGATCAGCGGCGCCGGACGGGAACTCATGATGCGCCTGACTGTATCGGTCTATCCCCTCTTTGGGCAGCCCACTTGACCAACGCCTTGATCACCTACCGTGCATATTGGGTGGCCTTACCCCTTTGCCCCCTCCTACCGTGGAACGATGACGTATCCCATCCGTCCGGTTTCCGAGAGCGAGTGGCCGGCGTTCAGCCGCGTCCTGGCCGAGAGCTTCAATTCCACCCTGCCGCCCGCCAAGAACGAGCGGTACAAGGCGAACACCGAGTTCGACCGTACCCTCGCCGCCCATGACGGCGACCTCGTCGTCGGCGTGACCGGCATCCACTCCTTCTCGATGACCGTGCCGGGCGGCCCCATCCCGGTGGCGGGGGTGACCGCCGTCAGCGTGCTCCCCTCGCACCGCAGGCGCGGCGTCCTGTCCTCCCTGATGCGCCGCCAGCTCGCCGACATCCACGAGCGCGGCGAGACGGTCGCCGCGCTCTACGCCTCCGAGGCCGCCATCTACGGCAGGTTCGGGTACGGCAGAGCCGCCGACGAACTCTCCTTCCACATCCCCCGGCACGGCTCGGCCTTCGTCCGGCAGGCCCCGCACGACCCCTCGCTCCGGCTGCGCGTCGCCGTACCCGCCGATTCGCGCGCCGACTACCAGCGCCTCTACGCCGGCATCGTGGAGCGCCGTCCCGGCATGTACGCCAGGAACGAACACGTCTGGGACGGGGTGCTGGCCGACGAGGAGTTCGACCAGGGCGGCGCGGGCGCGCTGCGCTCCATGATCGCCGAGGATGACGGCGGGATCAGGGGCTACGCCCTGTTCAGGGTGAAGTCCGCGTGGAACGACCACGGGCTGCCGGACGGCGAGCTGCGCCTGTCGGAGCTGTACGCGGCCGACCCCGCCGCCTACGCGGCGCTGTGGCGCAGCGTCCTGGACCGCGACCTGGTCACCAATGTGCGCACCTATGGCAGGCCGGTGGACGACCCGCTGCTGCAGTTGCTGGCCGAGCCCCGGCAGGTGCGCGCCCGGTGGGCCGACGACCTGTGGGCCCGGGTGGTGGACGTGGAGCGGGCGCTGCCCGCCAGGGCGTACTCCTCGGCGGTCGACGTGGTGATCGAGGTGACCGACGAGTACTGCCCGTGGAACGCGCGGCGATGGCGGCTGACCGCCGACACCTCGGGGGCCGAGTGCAAGCCGGTCGAGCAGGAGCCCGACCTGACCCTGCCGGTCGCCGCGCTGGGCGCGGCCTACCTGGGCGGCGGCTCGCTGGTGGCCATCGGCGCGGCGGGCCTCGTCCGGGAGCACGCGCCGGGCGCGCTGGCCTCGCTCGCCACCGCCATGTCGTGGCCCGTCAAACCATGGGCGGGACTGGTCTTCTGACGTAGGGTCGGGGGCATGGCACTGCAGAGCTTGCAGATCACCGCGATCACGGCGATGAGAGCCCGTGACGTGTCACGCCCCTCACCCGAGCAGCAGGAGGCGGCCGAGCGCCGCCCCCTGCGCGACGAGACGCCCAAACGCGACCCGAAGCGCAAGCCCTAGGGCAGCGGCGGAAGCTGTCCGATCGTCTCGTAGCCGGCGAGCTGGGCGATGCGGCGGCTGTGCCGCTCGGCGCCGGAGAACGGCGTGGCCAGGAAGAGCTCGACGAACCGCGTCGCGTCCTCCTGCGGGTGCATCCGCGCGCCCACGCTGATCACGTTGGCGTTGTTGTGCTCGCGGGCCAGCTTGGCCGTGTCGTCGCTCCAGGCGAGGGCGGCGCGGATGTCGCGCACCTTGTTGGCCGCGATCTGCTCGCCGTTGCCGGAGCCGCCGATCACCACCCCGAGGCTGCCGGGGTCTCCGGCGACACCTTCGGCGGCCCGCAGTACGAAGGCGGGATAGTCGTCCTCCGGGTCGTAGACGAACGGACCGCAGTCCTCCACCTCGTGGCCGTGCTCCTTCAACCAGGAGACGAGGTGGTTCTTGAGCTCATAGCCGGCATGGTCGGCACCGATATAGACGCGCACCTGCCCAGTTTCGCAGGTCTTCCATGCTCGTGGCACCCCGGCCATGGCTAGAGTAAGTGCCGCCCACCTTCCTCAGTCCTTACCGGAGAAGAACGTACATGCGTGAGATCCGCGTGATCGGTGACCCTGTCCTGCGTACGCCCGCCGAGCCGGTCGCCGACTTCGACCGCGACCTGCGCCGCCTGATCGACGAGATGTTCGAGGCGATGTACGCCGCCGAGGGTGTGGGCCTGGCCGGCCCCCAGATCGGCATCTCACGGCGGCTGTTCGTCTACGACTGCAGCGGGCGCAAGGGCCACGTGGTCAACCCCGTGCTGACCGTCGACGACGCCGCGGAGATCCTCGACGAGGAGGGCTGCCTGTCGGTCCCCGGCCGCCAGACGGGCAGGCCGCTCTACGCGCCGACCGCCCGAGCGGCCGGGGTCAGCGTGGCGGGCTTCGACCGGCTGGGCAGGCCCGTCCGGCTCAAGGCCCGCGGCCTGCTGGCCCGCTGCTTCCAGCACGAGACCGACCACCTCGACGGCACCCTGTACGTCGACCGCCTGGCCAAGGAGACCCGCCGGAAGATCCTCCTGCAGACTCCCTGACGATGAAGGGCGCGCTTGGGCCGCCATAGCCCCTACATCTGCAGGGACTTGACCTCCAGGTACTCCTCCAGGCCCGCCTCGCCGAGTTCGCGGCCGACACCGGACTGCTTGTAGCCGCCGAAGGGGGCGTTCGGGTTGAACCGGCCGCCGTTGATCGACACCTGGCCGGTGCGCAGCCGTCTGGCCACCGCCACGGCGTGCTCTTCGGTGCCCGCCCAGACCGCGCCGGCCAGGCCGTACCTGGTGCCGTCGGCGATCCTGACCGCCTGCTCCTCGTTGACGTACGGGATGATCGACAGGACCGGGCCGAAGATCTCCTCCTGCTCGATCGTCATCCCCGGCTCCACTCCGGCGAAGACGGTCGGCTCGACGTAGAAGCCGTGTTCGTGCGGGTTGTCGGTGCCGCCGGTGATCAGCCGGGCGCCCTCCTCCTGGCCGCGGTTGATGTAGCGCACCACCCGGTCGCGCTGGGCCGCCGACACCAGCGGGCCGAGCCTGCTCCCTTCGTCGAAGGGGTCGCCGACGGTGTAGCCGCGGGCGGCCTCGGCGGCCATGCCCACGACCGTGTCGTACTGGTCGCGGTGGACGATCATGCGGGACCAGGCCGAGCAGGTCTGCCCCGAGTTGATGAACGCGTGGGCCACGCTCACCTTCACCGCGGCCTCCAGGTCGGCGTCGGGCAGGACGATGCTGGCCGACTTGCCGCCCAGCTCCAGCGCGACCCGCTTGACGGTCTCCGAGGCGAGCGCGGAGACCCTGCGGCCGGCCCGCGTCGAGCCGGTGAAGGAGATCATGTCGACCTCGGGGTGCGAGGCGAGGGCCTCGCCGACGACCGGGCCGTAGCCGCTGATCAGGTTGAAGACGCCCGGCGGCAGCCCCACCTCGTGGAAGATCTCGGCCAGCGCGTAGGCGGCCAGCGGGGCCACCTCGCTCGGCTTGAGCACGACCGTGCAGCCCGCGGCCAGCGCCGGGGCGACCTTGCAGATGATCTGGTGCAGCGGGTAGTTCCACGGGCTGATCGCGCCGACCACGCCCACCGGTTCCTTGACCACCAGCGAGTTGCCGACCGTGCGCTCCCTGGGGTGGCTCACGGCGAGCTCGGCGTAGGAGGCCAGCACCCCGGCGGGCATCAGCGTCTGCGTCCTGAGCGCGAAGGTGTACGGCGCGCCCATGTCGGTGGCGATCAGCCTGGCGATCTCCTCGGCCCGCTCCTTCAGCAGGTCGGCCGCCGCGTCGAGGAGCTTGGCGCGCTCGGCGGGAGCCGTACCCGACCAGTGGGGGAAGGCGGCGCGGGCGGCCGACACCGCCGCCTCCACGTCGTCAGGGGCCCCGGCCGGGACGCGGTCGATGAGGTCCTCCGAAGCGGGGTTGACGACGTCGACGCCTTCCCCCGAGACCGAGGCCACCCACGCCCCGTCGATGTACAGCTGACGCATGTCACCCATCCTTGCGCGCCTGCCGTCACATTGCGAGGGTTCGGCGCATCGCGCGGGTTGCTGTCGCTTTCCCCCTGCAGGGTACGACGAAGCGCCCCGCTTGGAGGCGGATGTCCGAGATCCAGTAGACCGTCAGTCGAAGATCGGGTCGCGGGTACGGCTCCGCTTGAGCTCGAAGAACTCGTCGAAGCCCGCCACGATGCGCACCCCGTCCCAGAGCCGGCCCGCGTCCTCGCCCTTGGGCGCGGGCGAGATCACCGGACCGAAGAAGGCGACCCCCTCGACCGCGATCACCGGTGTGCCCACCTCCTGGCCGACCAGGCCGATACCGCGGTCGTGCGACTCGCGGATCGCGTCGTCGTACTCGTCCGAGAGCATCGCCTCGGTCAGCTCCGGCGCCAGCCCGGCCGCCCGCAGGGACTCCGTCATGGTCTCCGCCAGCCGGTCCAGGTGCCGGCTCATGCCCCGGTTGTGCAGGCGGGTGCCGATCTCGGTGTAGAGCGGCCCGACGACCTCGTCGCCGTACTTGGCCTGGGCGGCGGCGACCACCCTGACCGGCTCCAGCGCCCTGGCGATCAGCTCGCGGTACTCCGCGGGGACGTCCTTGCCCTCGTTCAGCATGTTGAGGCTCATGACGTGCCAGCGCGGCTCGATCGGGCGGACCCTCTGCACCTCCAGCAACCAGCGGGAGGTCATCCAGGCGAAGGGGCAGAAGGGATCGAACCAGAGGTCGACCGGGATGCGTTCAGTCATGTGTGCGGCTCCTCCAACGTGGTGACCTTGCCGAGGGCCATAACCTGGACGGCGACGATGCCTATTCCTGGAGCTCGAAAACCGTTTGCCAGGAAGTGGCAGGATTCTGGTAACCCCGATGAAGTGGTGAAGAAGGAGCGGAGCTTGGCAGGCAACCTGACCCGTGACGAGGCTCGCGAGCGGGCAAGACTGTTGACGGTCGAGTCGTACGACGTGCAACTGGACCTCACGGAAGGCGCGGACCGGTTCGAGAGCGTCACGACCGTCCGCTTCACCAGCGCCTCCCCCGGCGCGTCCACGTTCATCGACCTGCACGGCGCGCACGTGCGCTCGGTCACGCTGAACGGCGCCGAACTCGACGTGGCGACCTACGACGAGGCCACCGGGCGCTTCCCGCTGCCGGGCCTCGCGGCCGGCAACGAGCTGGTCGTGGACGCGGACTGCAGCTACACCCGGACGGGCGAGGGCCTGCACCGGTTCGTCGACCCGGTGGACCAGAAGGTCTACCTGCACAGCCAGTTCGAGACGGCCGACGCCCACCGGATGTACGCCTGTTTCGACCAGCCCGACCTGAAGGCGACCTTCGAGCTGACCGTGCTCGCGCCCGCCGACTGGGAGGTCGTCTCCAACGACGCCGCCGACAGCGTAGAGGCGCTGGAGGAGCACGCGGGACGGCACGGCCGGCTGGACGCGGCCAGGCGCTGGCACTTCCCGGCCACCCCGGTCATCTCCACCTACATCACGGCGCTGGTGGCGGGGCCGTACCACAAGGTGACCTCCGAGCACGACGGCATCCCGCTCGGGATCTACTGCCGCGCCTCGCTCGCCGAGCACCTCGACGCCGACAACATCCTGGAGGTCACCCGCCAGGGCTTCGACTTCTTCCACCAGGTGTTCGGCGTCCGCTACCCGTTCACCAAGTACGACCAGCTGTTCGTGCCGGAGTTCAACGCCGGCGCGATGGAGAACGCCGGCTGCGTGACCTTCCTGGAGGACTACGTCTTCCGCTCCCGGGTCACCGACGCGGTCGTCGAGCGCCGTGCCGAGACGATCCTGCACGAGATGGCGCACATGTGGTTCGGTGACCTGGTCACCATGCGCTGGTGGGACGACCTGTGGCTGAACGAGTCGTTCGCCACCTACATGTCGGTGCTGTGCCAGGCCGAGGCCACCCGCTGGGGCAAGGGCGCCTGGACCACCTTCGCGAACGTGGAGAAGTCCTGGGCCTACCGCCAGGACCAGCTCCCCTCGACGCACCCGATCGCCGCCGACATCCCCGACATGCAGGCGGTCGAGGTCAACTTCGACGGCATCACGTACGCCAAGGGCGCCTCGGTGCTCAAGCAGCTCGTCGCCTACGTCGGGCTGGACAACTTCCTGGCCGGCGTGCGCGACTACTTCGCCGAGCACGCCTGGGGCAACACCGAGCTCAAGGACCTGCTGTCCGCGCTCGAGCGCACCAGCGGCAGGGACCTGTCGTCGTGGTCGAAGGAGTGGCTGGAGACCGCCTGGGTCAACACGCTGCGCCCGTCCTTCACCGTCGCCGACGGCCGCTTCGCCTCCTTCGAGGTGCTGCAGGAGGCCCCCGCCGACTACCCGACGCTGCGCTCGCACCGCATCGCCATCGGCCTGTACTCCCTGGCCGACGGGGTGCTCACCCGCACCAAGCGGGTCGAGCTCGACGTGGTCGGCGCGCGCACCCAGGTCGCCGAGCTGGTCGGCGCCGAGCAGCCCGACCTGGTGCTGCTCAACGACGACGACCTCACCTACGCCAAGATCCGCCTGGACGAGCGCTCGCTGGCCACCCTCGTCGAGGGCGGCATCGCCGCGTTCGACGAGTCGCTGCCGCGCGCCCTGTGCTGGTCGGCCGCCTGGGACATGACCCGCGACGCCGAGATGGCCACCCGCGACTACGTCAAGCTGGTCGTCTCCGGCCTGGCGTCGGTCAAGGACATCACGGTGGTGCAGGCGGTGCTGCGGCAGGCGACGCTGGCCGTCCTGCAGTACGCCGACCCGGCCTGGCGCCCCGAGGGCCTCGCGACGCTCGCCTCGGCCCTCAGGTCCTGGATCGGTACGGCGGAGCCCGGCTCCGACCACCAGCTCGCCTACCTCAACGCCTTCTGCTCGGCCGCCACCTCGGCCGAGGACCTGGCCTTCGTCAAGGGCATCCTGGACGGCACCGCGGTGCCCGAGGGGCTGTCGGTCGACGCGGACCTGCGCTGGACGCTGACCCGTGCGCTGGTCTCCGGCGAGGTGCTCGGCGCGGCCGACGTCGAGGCCGAGCTGAAGCGCGACGCCACCGCCTCGGGCGAGCGCTCGGCGGCGCTGTGCCGGGCGACGATCCCGACGGCCGAGGCCAAGGCCGCGGCGTGGGCCGCGATCACCGGTGGGGAGCTGGCCAACGCCGTCTACCGCACCACGATCGCCGGGTTCCAGGACCCGCACCACGCGGAGCTGCTGGTGCCGTACAAGGAGCGGTACTTCGCCGAGGTCGGCAGGATCTACAAGGAGCGGTCCTTCGACGTGGCGCAGGGCTTCGCCGTGGGCTGCTTCCCGTCGCTGCTGATCGAGCCGGAGACGGTCGCGGCGGCGCAGGACTACATCTCGGCCGAGCAGCCGCCGCAGGCGCTGCGCCGGATGATCCTGGAGGGCGCCGACGGCGTCAGCAGGGCGCTGCGGAACCGCGCCAAGGACGCCGCTTCCTGACGGCTTTCCGGGGCCCCCGCCGGTTTTTCCGGCGGGGGCCTTGCTGTGCCCGGCGGCCATATTCGGCTGACCTTCGCGTGTTCCCGCGTGCGCCGCTGCCTGCGGTGTTAGCCTCGCGGCGTGCTCGAATCCGGGACCACGCTCAACGACCGCTACCTTTTGACCAGCCTGCTCGGCGGAGGCGGCATGGGCGAGGTCTGGCGCGCCGACGACACCGTGCTCGGCCGGACGGTCGCGGTCAAGGTGCTGCTGCCGGCCCTGATGGAGGATCCGCGTTTCGCCCAGCGGTTCCAGAACGAGGCGCGGGCCATGGCGACGCTCACCCATCCGGGCGTGGTCGACGTCTACGACTACGGCTACTGCTCCATCGCGGACGGGCGGCGGGTCAGCTTCCTGGTGATGGAGTACATCGACGGCGAGTCGCTCGACCGGCTGCTGCGCCGCGCCCCGCTCGCGCCCGAAGCGGCCATGCGCCTGGTCGCCGAGGTGGCCGAGGCGCTGGCCGCGGCGCACGCGCAGGGGATCGTGCACCGCGACGTCAAGCCCGCCAACCTGATGATCAGGACGGACGGGAGCGTCGCGCTCACCGACTTCGGCATCTCCCACTCGGCCACCGGGGGCCAGCTCACCGCGACCGGCATGGTGCTCTGCTCGGCCGCGTACTGCGCGCCGGAGCAGGCCTCGGCGGGCAACATCACGCCCGCCGTCGACGTCTACGCGCTCGGCGTGGTCGCCTACGAGTGCCTGAGCGGGCGGCTGCCGTTCGAGGGCGAGACGCCCGTCCAGATCATCTTCAAGCATCTGAAGACGCCGGTGCCGCCGCTGCCGCCGGAGATCCCGCGCGGGCCGCGCCAGGTGGTGGCGCGCGCCCTGGAGAAGGACCCTGACCGGCGCTGGCCGTCGGCGGCAGCGATGGCGGAGGCGGCCGGGCAGGCTCTGGCCACCCCGGCCGCGCCCGCCGCCCGGGGCCGGCGCCGCCGCGCCCTCGCCATGATGCTGAGCACCTCGGCGGCGGTCCTGGCCACACTGGCCGCCGTGGCCCTGGTGTGGACCCAGCAGCCGCCTGCGCAGACCGTCACCCGGCAGGACGTCCCCGAGCCGGCCGCCTCCCAGACGCCGACGGCCGACGGCCGCGCCCCGGTCAAGCAGGACGCCAGGCCGCCGCAGCCGGCGCCGGTGAAGAGCAGGCCGTCGCGCACGGTCGCGCCGCCGACCACGCCGCCGCCCGCCACCCACCAGCCGACCGCCACGGCGACGCCGACGGCCGAGCCGACCAAGGAGCCCACCAAGGACCCTGAGCCCACCCACGAGCCGACCAGCCCCGGCCCGCAGGAGCCCGCGCCGAGCGAGGAACCCACCGCTGAGCAGCCCACCAAGGTCTGCGTCAAGGCTCCCTGCGAGTAGGGGGCGGCGCGCCCCTCGTGAGAGGGTGGCCGCGTGGAAACGACTCGTGATCTGCTCACCGCGCTGGCCCGCCGGCACGCGTTCGCCGATCTCGGCGCGCTCGCCCCGGCCCAGGAGATCGCCGACGTCTGCGAGTTCGGCCACCGGCTGCTGTCGCTGGACGCCGAGGATTTCGCGGCCGAGGCCCGGTCCGTCCCGAGCGACCTGCGGAGGAGGGCGCGGGCCTGCCACATGCCGCAGACGCCGCGCGAGCAGCCGCGGGGCGCGCTGGAGTCGCTGCGCCCCGCCTACGAGCTGCTGATGGAGGTCATCGCGATCCGGTGGCACCGGCGCGAGCTGAGCCCGATGATCGCCGCGGTGCACATCGCCAGCGAGTACCTTCCGCTGCTGGCCTTCGAGCCGCACCTCGGGCACGCCGGTGACCCGGCCCGCTGGCCCGAGGGGCTGAGCGCGCCCGGCAGCCGCTTCGGCGTCATCGGCGACCGCGAGTGCGACCACACCAAGTCCGAGCAGTCGGCCACCAACCGCACGCTGCGGGTCGCCGGGGAGCCGCCGGAGGGCTGGCGCGCCTACTTCGACCGCCAGCACAGCCAGGTCGCCGGCGCCTTCGCGGTCTGCGTGGCCACCTGCCGCAACCCGTGCACGGCGATGGACTGGATCGCCCCCGGCAGCCGCGACGACCTCCACGTGCGCGCCCGCACCGCCCTGGCCTTCGCCGACACCCCCCTGGTACGGCTCCGCCACGCCGCCCCAGTCGGCCACGGCTTCGGCGTGCCCTCCCCCGAGGAGGTGCTGGACGCCTGGGAGCGCAGCCGCGCGGTGCTGGACAAGAACGAGGTGGGCGCGATGGCGTCGGCCGACGACGGCTTCCCGCTGCCCGGCCTGCCCTCGCTGTTCTCCGCCGTGGCCGCGGCGCCGCTGAAGCCGTCCACGCTGCTGCACGACGTGGCCGCGCATGTGGCGGGCCTGCTCGCTCCCTGAAAGCCGCTCACGGGAAGGGGGAGCTAACGCCGGGCCTGGTCTGCCAGGGTGTTGACGCCGTACAGGAGGCCGCCCACCAGGTCTCCGGCGCTGAAGGCGGTGGCCATCGACATCGCGACCAGCCGGCAGGCCCCGTCGGGCAGCACCCGCCTGGCGTTCTCTCCGGTGACGATCTCCAGGGCCCGGCCCGCGACGTCGATGTAGAGCAGCACCGCGTCGGCCGACTCGACGCCCAGCGCCGCGTGCAGGCGCTCGGCGAAGTGCCGCCGGCCGCCCACCGGCGGGCCGAGGAACGCCGCGAAGCGCAGCCCGCTGCGGCGCTCGGCGCCCAGCAGCGCGGCTCTGAGGTCGTCGGCCTGCGTGGTGGTCAGGGTGCGCATCTCGTCACCATCCCGCTGAGGCGCCGCCGACGCGGGCGCCGGGTTCGGCCGTCTCGGCGGCGGCGATCCAGTCGACCTCGGGGACTGTGGCCCAGGGCGCCCGCCGGTCGGCCAGGACGAGGCCCGCGGTGCTGACGCCGTGCTCGCTGCGCGAGGGCCCGCCGAGCCACACCTCGCCTGTGGCGGGGCCGTCGCCGTCGCCGCCCCGTCCCGGCATCAGGACCAGCAGGCTGATCAGCAGGAACAGCCCGAACGACGTACCGATGAGGAAGCCCAGGATCTCCAGCGCGCTGTCCACACCACGAACGTAATCCCGCTTCGGCTGTCCGGCCAGACCTGGTCGCCAGAGAGTCGAAATCCAAGATCACCCGCCGCCCGTGATCGGGTGCTCCGCAAGACTGCCGGCCGCGTCAGCCGAGGAGTTTGAGGTCGTCGTCGGTGACCAGGTTGAAGCGCAGGGCCAGTGAGATCAGCGCGGCCCGCTGCCAGTCGGCCTTGCCCGCCTCGTCGGCCTGCTTCACCTTGAGCTTGGTCCTGGCCAGGTAGTCGATGTGGAAGTTGACCCCGCTCCTGGTCAGGTCGAGGCCGTTCAGCCGCTCGATGAGCTGGGGGACGGTCGGCACCACCGTGCTGGACGGGTCGCGCAGGCGCGGCTCGCACAGGGCGACGAGGATGACGAAGTACTTCGCGGAGCGGTCGAGCGGGTAGACGGCCATGGTGGACTGGCCGGAGCCGCTCCGGGCCGGGCGGGTGCCGTACACGTGGTCGGGGGCGAAGACCAGGAAGCCGGTGGTGCCGTGTTCGGCGGGCAGGATGACGCGGGAGAACTCGAACGGCACCGGCATGCCCATGCGCAGCGGCGGCACCTTGACGAACTCGCCGCCGCCCTCCGGGTTCTCCACGACGTAGGTCCTGGTGTCGCTCAGGTTGGAGATCAGCCAGTAGTCCTCGACCGCTGTGACGCTGCCCGCGAGCCGGGAGACGGCGCGGTCGGCGACCACCACGTCGACGGGTGCGTCGGCGGCCCCCCGGCCGAACGTGGCGACCTCGCCGGGCGCCAGTTCGGTCGCGACGGCCGTGTCGGTCTGGATGAGAACGGTGCGCATGGACACGGTTGTACGCCCTGGCCGCCGGTGCCTGCCACCTGTAAGCCTCCAGGAGGCACCGCAACGCAGTCACTGTACGTAACCGGGCCAAAGGTGATCCGCACGCCCTGGACGCGCTTCAGATCCTTGATCGGAATCGGCACTCCGTCCAGTGGGCCGTCGAACGGATCTCACTGCCCGGTCGGCCAAGCCAAGTCGAGCCGGTCAAGGTCGTGGCGCATGATCTCAACTGGTGAGATTTGCCTGCGCCGTACGGCTTCCGCCTGGTCCGGAGCGGTGAGAGCATGTATCTGCGCCACTCGCCGCGATTGCCCAGCGAGGAAAGGAATCCATACCCCGAAATCGGGCGCTCTATCCGGTGACATGGGCCATAAAACTATGGACCGGACAGCAGTAGGCACCGCCTGTCGCCTCAGCTACGGTGGGTCACGTGGACTCCGGTCAGCAGCGAGAAGACGGTAACGATACGTCACCGATTTGGGTGAGTGAGAGGCCGGACGACGGTGATCGTCCACCGGCCAAACCCTCGGTGCCCGCGTCAACGTACGCACCCGTCGAGCGCGCGTCCCTGCGTGAACTGCTCCAGCAGCCCAGGTTCCGCCGGTGGCGCACGCGCCTGATCGTCGCGCTCGCGGCGGGTGTCGTCGTGGGCTTCCTGGTGAACAACTGGCGCATCGGGGTGACGGCCGCGGTGCTCGCGGCGATCGCCGAGGCGGTCTACCGCGCGAAATCGGACTCGACCGTTCCCGCCTGGCGGCGCTCGTCCGTCGCCGAGCGCCGTACCGAGGCGCAGTTGAAGCGGCTGGAGCGCAGCGGCTACCGCACTCTGCACGCCCGCGCCATTCCCGACAGCGAGGCCCAGATCGACCACCTGGTGATCGGCCCGACGGGTGTGTACGCGGTCGACTCGGAGAAGTGGGACAAGCGCCTGCCGGTGCGCGTGCAGAGCGGCAAGAAGCTCTTCCACGGGCCGTTCGACATGAAGCCGCGGCTCACCGAGGCCCGCTGGGAGGCCAGCCAGGCCAGCGAGCTGATGTCCAAGGCCTACGGCCGCGACGTCACCGTGGTGCCGTCGCTGGCCATCTACGGCCCCCAGGTGCCCTGGAAGATCATGACGATCCGCGACGTGGACGTCTACGAGGGCGGCCGCGCCCGCAAGTGGATCACCAAGCGGGAGCGGGCCCTGACGGACGAGGAGATCGACCGCCTGTACGCGATCGCCAGCGAGGTGCTGCCGGCCCGTTACGGCGAGGGCTGACCCCGCCGGATCGGCAGGATGGTGGGCGCCGGATCGGTCGTCAGGAAGTCGGCGACCAGTTCGGTGACCAGCGCGGGCTCCTCGTGCAGCAGCACGTGCGAGGTGCCGGGCACGATCGCCAGCTCCGACGACGGCACCGCGCGGTAGATCGACAGCGTGTGCTCCAGGCGCACGAGGTCGTCGTCGCCGGACATCACCAGGGTCAGCGCGCCGATGCCGCGCAGCGCCTCCTCGTCCAGGCCGAGCGGGGCCGAGTCCGGGTCGAGCATCTTGGCGACCACGACGGGGAAGTGCTCCCGGCCGTCGGGTGAGACCTCCGCGTAGGCCGCCACGACCTGCTCGGGGAACTCGCCGCCGGGCTGCGGCGCGAAGAGGTAGCCGCTCAGATCGTAGGCCCCGCTGACCAGCACGAGGCGGCGGACCAGGTCGGGGCGGCGCAGCGCGACGAGCATCGCGACGGTGGCGCCGTCGCTGTATCCGGCCAGGTGCGCCGGCCCGCCGGCCACCTTCTCGATGAAGGCGATCATGTCCTGCGCCATGAGGTCGTGCGTGATGGGCCCGTCGTGGTCGGGCGTGTGCCCGTGCCCGCGCCGCTCGGGCGTCAGGACCCTGAACCGGTCGGCCAGCGTGCCCAGGTTGCCGGCGAAGTCGCGGGAGTCGCTGAAGCCGCCGTGCATCAGCACCAGCGGCTCGCCCTCCCCCCGCTCGCCGTACCAGGTGCGCACGCCGTCGAGGTCCACATAGTCGGCCATGGTCGTTCCCTTCGGAGTTCGGCTGTCACGAGGGGATACGACGCGGGGGCGGCGAACTCATCGGCAGTCCGAAAAGCGGGAACAACCGGTCGGCGGCGAGGTAGGTGGTGATCCCGCTGACGAGCCCGTCCGTCACCTCGGCGAGCACCAGGGCGAACCCTCGGCCGTGCCGGTCGTACTGCCCGAAGGCGGGGCCGCCGTTCGCCTGGACCGGGACCAGCCGCGAGTGCTCGCAGGCCCCCGCCGAGCCGATGAGCGCGGCCCTGATCTGCTCCCGGCCGCGCAGCCACCAGGAGAAGGGCGGCATCGACATCGTGGCGTCCTCGTGCAGCGTGGCCACGAGCGCCTCGAGGTCGTAGCGCTCGAAGGCCGCCACGTACCGCTCCAGCAGCGCCCGCCGCTCCGCGTCCATCGGCTGGTACGGCTCCGCCACCGGTAGCGCCGCCCTGGCCCGCTGCAGCGCGCTGTTGACCGCGGCCACGCTGGTGCCGAGCAGCCCGGCCGCCTCGGCCGCGCTCCAGCGCAGCACGTCGCGCAGGATCAGCACGGCCCGCTGGCGCGGCGCCAGACACTGCAGCGCGGCCACGAACGCCAGTCTGACCGTCTCCCTGGCCACGGCCACCTCGGCGGGGTCGCCTCCGGCGGGCAGCACCATCGCGTCCGGGACCGGCTGCACCCACGCCTGCTCGGGCAGGGGGGCGCCGAGCTCCGAGCCGAGCGTGGAGGCGGGCCCGAGGTCCATGGCGCGGGCCCGCCGCCTCGCGCCTTTGAGCATGTCGAGGCAGATGTTGGTGGCGATCTGGAAGAGCCAGGTCCGCGGTGACGCCCTGGCCGGGTCGTAGCGGGAGAGGTTCCGCCAGGCGCGCAGCATGGTCTCCTGGACGGCGTCCTCCGCCTCGAAGGCCGAGCCCAGCATGCGGTAGCAGTATCCGGTCAGCTCTGCCCGGTGCTGTTCGAGGTTCGGCCGGCTCACCCCGCCAGGCTAGGTGACCCGCTCGGCCAGGGCGTCGAGTTCGGCGGCTAGCACCCGCCCGGCGGGCACCCGGTGCTCGGGCAGCCGGGACAGCAGCGCGCTGCCGAAGCCGGCCATCCGCACGCACTGGTCGGCGAACGCGTCGAGGTCGTCGGGCCACGGGAAGGACGGCTGGGCGATGAGCAGCGACGCGCAGCCGTGCACGGCGCTCCACAGCCCCAGGGCGAGCGTCTCGGGGTCGCCGCGCAGGATGCCGGTCTCCACGCAGGCGGACACGACGGCCACCATGTGGCCGAAGCAGGCGGCCGCGGCGGGCGGGACGCCCTCGGTCGTGGCCGGGCGCATCATCAGCACGCGGTACTGCACCGGGTGGCCGAGCGCGAACCTGATGTAGGCCCGCCCGCACCGGCCCAGCGCCCGGAACGGGTCGCCGTGCGACTGCTCGCGGATCAGCCTGCCCAGTTCGTCCCATACCCGCAGGCAGACCGCCTCGACGAGCGCGTCCTTGTCGGCGAAGTGCAGGTAGACCGAGGGGGTGGACACGCCGGTCCGGGCGGCGACGGCGCGCAGCGTGAGCGCCTCCTCGGTGCCCGCCTCGATCAGCAGGTCCTCGGCCGCCCGCAGGATCTCCTCGCGCAGCAGCAGGCCGTCGCCGGGCCTGGCGCGCGTGCGTCTCGTCATGAACACAGGTTGACGCCGTCAAGTTGACGGTGTCAATCTGACCTTCATGGGGACATTCGAGGAAGCCACCACGATCACCGCCGAAGGCGCGGTGCTCGACGCCCAGTGGAGCGTGGGCGGCAAGTTGCACGGCGGCTACCTGCTCGCGGTGCTCGGCAGGGCCGCCGTGGAGCAGGCCGGCGCCGGCCATCCGCACCTGACCGCGATCAGCGGCTCGTTCGTCGAGTCGCCGAGCCCGGGCCCGGCCGAGGTGTTCGTCGAGACGCTGCGGGCCGGCCGTACGGCCGTGCAGGTCAGGGCGCGGATGTCCCAGGAGGGCAGGCCGTGCGTGGAGGCGCTGATCACGCTCGGCCGGCTGGAGGAGTCCGACGCCTGGTGGTCGGGCCTGGAGCCAGTGGAGCTGCCGGAGGAGCAGGAGTGCGTCCGCACGCCGCCCGACGCGCCGGGCGCCGGTTTCCCCGTGCCGCTCATGGAGGTGGTCGAGCAGCGGCTGGATCCCGGGCACCTCGGCTTCGTCTTCGGCACGCCCGCCAGGCGGGGCGTCATCGCCGGCTGGCAGCGGCTGGCCGACGGCAGCGACTGGGACCCGCTCTCGCTGCTGGTGGCCCTCGACCCGGTGCCGCCCGTCTCCTACGACCTGGGCCTGCCCGGCTGGGCGCCCACCGTCCAGTTCTCCGCCTACCTCCGCAGGCTGCCCGCCCCCGGGCCGGTGAAGGTCAGCATGCGGGCCACCGACGTGGGCGGCGACCGGATGGACGAGGTCGCGCACGCCTGGGACGCCAAGGGCCGCCTGGTCGGCCAGGCCACCCAGCTCGCGGGCGTACGGCTGCCCGCCTGAGCCATCTCCGAGCCATGTCCGAGCCGTGGACATCGCGTCTCATCTGCCGGGCGATTGCCCGTACCATGTGAAGACTCGCTAGCGATGGGAGAGACACCATGCCCGCCCTCAGGTCTCGTACGGTCACTCACGGCAGGAACATGGCCGGAGCCCGGGCCCTGCTCCGGGCGACCGGTGTAGCCGGCGGCGACTTCGGCAAGCCCATCATCGCGGTGGCCAACAGCTTCACCCAGTTCGTGCCCGGCCACGTCCACCTGCGCGACGTGGGCGACGTGGTCTCGGCGGCGATCCGTGAGGCGGGGGCGATCCCGCGCGAGTTCAACACGATCGCGGTCGACGACGGCATCGCGATGGGCCACGGCGGCATGCTGTACTCGCTGCCCAGCCGCGAGCTGATCGCCGACGCGGTCGAGTACATGGTGCAGGCGCACTGCGCCGACGCGCTGATCTGCGTCTCCAACTGCGACAAGATCACGCCGGGCATGCTGCTGGCCGCGATGCGGCTCAACATCCCCACGGTCTTCGTCTCCGGCGGGCCGATGGAGGCGGGCAAGACGCCCGGCAAGAAGCTCGACCTGATCGACCCGATGATCGCCGCCGCCGACGACAGCGTGTCCGACGCCGAGCTGCTGGAGTTGGAGGAGAACGCCTGCCCCACCTGCGGCTCCTGCTCCGGCATGTTCACCGCCAACTCGATGAACTGCCTGGCCGAGGCGATCGGCCTGGCACTGCCCGGCAACGGCACCATCCTGGCCACGCACAAGGCGCGCAAGAAGCTCTACCAGGACGCCGGCCGCCAGCTCGTCGAGATCACCAAGCGCTACTACGAGGACGACGACGAGTCGGTGCTGCCGCTGTCGATCGCCACCCGTGAGGCGTTCGAGAACGCGATGACGCTCGACGTGGCGATGGGCGGCTCGACCAACACGATCCTGCACATCCTGGCCGCGGCCCGCGAGGCCAAGGTCGACTTCGGGCTCAAGGAGATCAACGAGATCTCGCTGCGGGTGCCGTGCCTGTGCAAGGTCGCCCCGGCGACGAACAAGTACCACATCGAGGACGTGCACCGCGCGGGCGGCATCCCCGGCATCCTGGGCGAGCTCGACCGGGCCGGGCTGCTGCACCGTGACGTGACCACCGTCAACGGCGGCACGCTGGCCTCGATGATCTCCTCGTGGGACCCGTGCTCGCCCGAGGTGCTGCCCGAGGCCGTGGAGCTGTGGCACGCCGCCCCCGGCAACATCCGCACGGTCAAGCCGTACTCGCAGGAGGCCCGCTGGGACTCCCTCGACGTCGACCGGGCCGACGGCTGCATCCGCGACCGCGAGCACGCCTACACCGCCGACGGCGGCCTGGCCGTGCTGTACGGCAACATCTCCCGCGACGGCGCCGTGGTGAAGACCGCCGGCGTGGACGAGTCGATCTGGAAGTTCACCGGCCCCGCCGTGGTCTTCGAGTCGCAGGAGGACGCCGTAGAGGGCATCCTCAACAACCGGGTCAAGGAGGGCGACGTGGTCGTCATCCGCTACGAGGGGCCGAAGGGCGGTCCCGGCATGCAGGAGATGCTGTACCCGACCTCCTTCCTCAAGGGCAAGGGCCTGGGCAAGGTCTGCGCGCTGGTCACCGACGGCCGCTTCTCCGGCGGCACCTCGGGGCTGTCCATCGGGCACGCCTCCCCCGAGGCGGCCGAGGGCGGCGCGATCGCGCTGGTCGAGGACGGCGACGTGATCGAGATCGACATCCCCAACCGGCTGCTGGAGCTGCGCGTCCCCGAGGCCGAGCTGGCCGCGCGCCGCGAGCGCCTGCTGGCCGACCTGGGCGGCTACCGGCCGCGCGACCGCCAGCGTCAGGTCAGCGTGGCCCTGCAGGCCTACGCCGCGATGACCACATCCGCCTCCACCGGCGCCTCCCGGGACCTCTCCCAGCTCTCCCGCTGACGCCTCTCACCGGGTACGGCTCGCGCGCGAGCCGTACCCTTCGTGCTGCCCGGCGCGGGTGAGGGACAGCGCGGCCAGGGCCAGCAGCGCGATCGCCGTCATCCCGGCGGCCATCGGCACGGCCGTGTCACCGCCGCCGAGGCCGACGAGCGGAGCCACCACGGCCGCCATCCCGTTCTGCAGCGCGCCGAGCACCGCCGAGCCCGTTCCCGCCGCGTGTGACACACGCGCCAGCGCCAGCGAGGCGGCGTTGGAGAAGACCAGGCCGAGCGCGATGAACGCGACGGTGATCAGCGCGAGCGCGCTCACCCGGTCCAGCAGCCCCGCGACACTCACCGCGAGCAGGGCGCCGGAGGAGACGGTCAGGCCGGTGAGCCCGCAGACCAGCAGTCTCCTGGCCGCGATCCTGGTGACGAGCACGGCGTTGACCGCGCTGGAGAGCGTGACGATCAGGGCGCCCGCGGCGAAGGTGAACGACGACTGCGCCAGGCTCAGTCCCAGCACCCGCTGGTAGAGGAACGGCGAGGCGGCGATGTAGCAGAACAGTGCGCCGAAGGCGAAGCTGAACACCAGCGTGTAGCCGACGTACACGCGATCGCCCAGCACCTGGCGGGCCGCGCCGAGCAGGCTGCCGCGCTGACGCCGCCCGGCGGGCAGCGTCTCGGGCACCCATCGGGCCGCTCCCGCGGCCATCACCGCCATGGCGGCGGCGAGCGCCCAGAACACCAACCGCCAGTCCCCCGCCTCGATCAGGGCCGCGCCGGCCAGCGGGGCGATGATGGGCGCCACGCCGGTGAGCGTCATCAGGACGCCCTGCAGGCGCTCGGCCGCCGGCCCTTCGGCGACGTCGGAGACGACCGCGCGGCCGATCACGATCCCGGCCGCGGCGCTGACGCCCTGGGCGAAGCGGAGGGCGGCCAGCCATTCCAGCGAGGGGGCCAGCGCGCACAACGCCGTGGACAGGGCGGCGACGCTCGCGCCCGCCAGCAGCAGGGTGCGCCTACCGTACCGGTCGGAGAGCGGGCCGAGCAGGAGCTGACCCAGCGCGAAGCCGATCATCATCGCGGTGAGCGTGAGCTGGACACCTGCCGGGTCGGTGCCCAGCTCGACGGCCATGGCCGGGAAGGCCGGCAGGTACATGTCGCCGGCCAGCGGCCCGACGAACGTCAGCAGCACCAGCACGACCGTCAACTTCCTTATATTTATATACATATATGTAAAGTAACATGGACGGCGTGACGAGCGATCCGGCGGCCCTGATTGGCCCGCTCTACGACCTGGCGCGGGTGCTGCGCCTCCGCGGCCCCGAGGAGGCGGGCCTGGAGAAACTGCCCCCTTCTGAGCTCGACGTGCTGCGATACGTCATGCACCACCCAGGGGTCGGTGTCACCACGCTCGCCAGGGAACTCGGCCTGCACGCCAGCAACGTCAGCGCCACTGTCCGTGCACTGGTCGCACGCGACCTGATCCGCCGCGCCCCCGACCCGAACGACCGCCGTTCGGTACGGCTGACGCCGACCATCCACGCCGCCCACGGCATGGCCCTGATCGAGCAGGCGTGGTCGGACCTGTTCGGCACGGCGCTGCGGGAGCTGACCCCCTCGCAACAGGAGGCGCTGACGGCCGCGACCCCGGCCCTGCGCGCCCTCGCCGAAGCACTCAGGTCTGCACGCTAGCCCCAGCTTTCACAAACACGTTTTCGAAAATTGTCGGTGCTCACGGGTATTCTTTGGGTATGGCTACAGTCGTGAAGCTCTCCTCCAGCCCGCTGACGACCGCCGAGATCGCCGCCCTCGCCCTCTCCCTCGCGCACCTTGGAGCGGGCCCCCAGGCCGTCACCGCCCGGCGCGGCCTGCGCCACGCTTTCGAGCACCTGGAGCTCGACGACGACGTCGTCGCGAGCACGCTGACGACCCTCACCGACCCGCTG
This sequence comes from Nonomuraea sp. NPDC046570, assembly GCF_040645915.1. NCBI lineage: Bacteria > Bacillati > Actinomycetota > Actinomycetes > Streptosporangiales > Streptosporangiaceae > Nonomuraea > Nonomuraea sp. NPDC046570. Next base: position 51,054 of record NZ_JBEYZF010000022.1, read on the forward strand.
CCCGCCGACGTGGCCTCGCGGGCGAGGCTCATCGCCGAGGCCATCACCAGCCGCCTGACCATCAGGCTGCACTACCGCGACGCCTCGTCCCGGATCACCACCAGGGACGTGGAGCCGGTCACCTGCCTGGTCCACCGCGACCACTGGTATCTCGTCGGCGTGTGCCGCCTGCGCGGCTCGATCAGGGCGTTCCGGTTCGACCGCGTCATCGCGGTGGAGCCCACGCTCACGCCGTCCCGCCCGCACCTGGCCGAGCGCTTCCTGCCGTTCCAGCGGCGCAAGGCCGCATAGCCCCGCGATCCACACCAGGCCTTGACCTCAGGTGTCCTGGCCGGTGGTGAACCGGATGACAGGCTCCCGCACATGCGTGTTCGGGGGATCTCGCTCATCACCGGCCTGGCCCTGGCCCTCTCGGCCTGCGCCGCGCCCCAGCCCGCGCGCCCCGCCGACGCCGCGCTCGCAGGGGCGGCGCGCGGACCGATGGGGCCGGGACTGACCGGGCGTTTCGGGCCCGGAGCGGCGGCCGGGCAGTTCGGCAGCGCCCTCCGCTCCTTGCTCGCCCTGGCGCCCACGGCCGGCGTGCTGCCCGACGCCGTACGGCGAGGCCTGAACCTCACCCTGGCCCGGGTGCAGCGGCATCACCCCGGACGGTTCGCGGTCGCGGTGTACGACAGGACCACCTCGACGCGGTACGCCTTCCGGGAGCGGACGCCGTTCATGCTGGCCAGCGTCGCCAAGGTGGACATCCTGCTCGCCCTGCTCCTGCGCGCCCAACGGGAGCGGCGCGCGCTGACCGCCGACGAACGGCAACTGGCCGGACGGATGATCAGGTACAGCGACAACGACTGCGCGCACCGGCTCTACCAGGCGGTCGGCGGCCAGTCCGGGCTCACCCGCGCGCTGCGCCGCCTCGGCGTCGACTCCACCTGGCCGGGCTCGGGCACCTACTGGGGCGCCACCCGCAGCAAACCGTCGGACCAGGTGAAGGTGCTCCAGAGGCTGACCGATCCCGGCGGGCCGGTCTCGGCGCGCAACCGGCGCTTCGCGCTCGGGCTGATGGCGACGGTCACCCACGCACAGGCGTGGGGCGTGAGCGCCGCCGCGGCCGGCGGGACGGTGGCGCTCAAGAACGGCTGGCTTCCCGCCCGGGTGCACGACGGCCTGTGGACCGTCAACAGCGTCGGCCGCCTCCGGACCGCGGGCCATGACCTCCTGCTGGCCGTGCTGTCGGAGCGCAGCCCGGGGATGGAACAGGGGATCGGCCTGGTCGAGCGGGTGGCCAGAGTGGCGGTCGGGGCGTTCATCCGCGACGCCTCGGCCCTCTGAACGGGCGGGGTCAGCCGCAGCAGCCGCCCCCGCAGCAACCGCCCCCACCACCGCCACCGCCGCCACCGGCCGGGCGGGTCGCCCCGCCGGTCATCGCGACCGTGGAGAGCAGTTTGACCGTGTCGTCGTGGCCCTCGGGGCAGGGTGCCGGATCGCCCGAGGACGACATGGGGCGGGTCAGTTCGAAAGTGGAACCGCAGGCGCGGCAGCGGTAGTCGTAGCGCGGCATGCGCTCAGCGTACTTCGAAGACGACGTGCGCGTAGTCCGAGACGGGCTCGTAGCCGACCGCCTGGTAGATGGCGTTGCTGGTGGGGTTGTCCAGGTCGGTGAAGAGCACCAGCCTGTCGGCTCGCTCGTCCAGCGCCACCCGGCTCGCGTAGGCGGTCACCGCGGCGCCGTAGCCGCGCCTGCGGCACGACGGCGGCGTGTACACCGGCCCGATCCTGCACATCCCGGCGGCGGCGAGTGAGACGCCCGCCATCGACACCGGCACGCCGTCCACCGTCCACACCCGCAGGTCGCCGCGTTCGAGGCGGAGCCGGACGTGGCCGGGCAGGTCGTGGTCCAGATTCAGCCCGGTCTCGGCGGCGAAGGCCTGGTACCAGCTGGCCAGCAGCCCGAAGTCGGCCGCGCCCGCGACGCGCCCGACGCCCGCCACCTCCGGCGTGCCGAGGGTTCCCAGGCAGTACAGCCGCTCGGAGATCACCCGGCCGACCGGCTCGCCCCACTCCGCGGTGAACGCCTCGGTGAGCTCCACGGGTCCGGTGACCTCGGGGATGGGCGTGCCCAGGCGGCGCAGCGCGCCGGTGAGCGGCCCGATGGACTCCAGCGGCGTACGGGCCAGGCAGAGCGGGTGCGGCGGTGTACGGAAGGCCGCGCCGCGGACCTCGCCGGAGTCGGTCCACCACGCGAAGTAGGCGCCCTCGGCGGGCAGGCCGGCCCGCAGGTTGGCCAGCACGGTGAGCGGCACGGTGTTGGCCACGGGGTCGGCGGCCAGGAACGCCTCGGCATGCTTGGCGAACACCTCGGCATCTGGGGAAATCGTCCACATGCCCACGGATCATGCCAGAGCGGTCGGGGCCCGGGGATCCCCGGGCCCGCGACCGTCAGGCGGCGTTCTCGGCCAGGTAGGGCGCCCATTGGGGGTCACCGATCAGCTGAGCGCCGATGAGCCTCCAGTGAGCGCCCCGTGGCACCACCGGGGCGACACGCAGTGTCCACCCCAGTTCCTCCAGGAACTTGTCGGCCTTGCGGTGGTTGCACGGCGTGCACGAGGCGACGCAGTTCTCCCACGTGTGGGGCCCGCCCCGTGACCTCGGGACGACATGGTCGATGGTCTCGGCCCGCTGGCCGCAGTAGGCGCACCGGAAGTCGTCGCGGCGCATCAACGCGGCCCTGGTCAGCGGGATCCGCGACCGGTAGGGAATACGGACATATCTTCGGAGCCTGATGACCGAGGGGACGTCGACCGTGCAGCTCGCGGAGCGCAGGACGGCTCCCCGGCCGTCGCGGTGCACGACGTCGGCCTTCTCCCGCAGCACGAGCACGACGGCACGGTGCAGTGAGAGTGTGGTCAACGGCTCATAAGTGGCGTTCAGCAGCAGGACTTGGCGCATCAGGGGACCTCCCCCGCTGCACGCGCTGGCTGGCGGGACGCGCCGAGGCGCGTCCCGGGTATCAAGGGGGACATGCATGGGCATGTCCCGTTTGGCGGCCCCTCCTGGGGCCCGGGCGCATCCGTCACGTGGACCTCCGCCGGACGGTCCAGCGGATGGACACCACGGCACCGTCCTTCACCAAGTCTGGGGTCAGCACCATGGTCCCCGCCACCCCAATATCCTCCGGTCGGATTGACCAGAGGGGCACACGATTCGGTTTATGCCCGCTCTACCTCGGCTTTACGCGTCTCCACGAGGCCCGGTGGCTGTCGTAGGGTTCGAGCATGACGCGAGAGCCGTATCCCATCGCCCGCCGCGACGCGATCGTCGACGAACTTCACGGCACCGAGGTGCCGGACCCCTACCGGTGGCTGGAGGATCCCGAAGACCCCGAAGCCGAAGGGTGGCTGCGGGCGCAGGAGGAGCTGTTCGCGCGGGAGAGCGGGCCGCGGCGGTTCAAGGAGCGGATCGCCGAGCTGCTCAGGTCGGGTTCGGTGGGCACCCCGGCGTGGCGGGGTGAGCGCCACTTCTTCACCAGGCGTACCCCCGACCAGGAGCACGCGGTCTTCTACGTGGTGGACGGCGACGGCACCGAGCGGGCGCTGATCGACCCGATGGCCCTGGACCCGTCGGGGCTGACCACGCTCGACGCCGTGCAGCCCGACAAGGAGGGCCGCCTGCTCGCCTACCAGATCTCGGTGGGCGGCAACGAGGAGTCGGTCCTCTACCTGCTCGACGTGGCGAGCGGTGAGCGCGTCGAGGGCCCGATCGACCGCTGCCGCTACTCCCCCATCGCCTGGCTGCCCGGCGGCGAGGCGTTCTACTACGTGCGCCGGCTGCCCAGCACCGAGGTGCCGGAGAACGAGACGCAGTTCCATCGCCGCGTGTACCTGCACCGGGTCGGCACCTCGACCGAGGACGACGTGATGATCTTCGGTGACGGGCTGAAGATGACCAACTACTACGGCGTCTCCGTCTCGCGGGACGGCCGCTGGCTGCAGGTCTCCGCGCACGAGGGCACCGCACCGCGCAACGACCTGTGGATCGCCGACCTGACGGAGTCGTCGATCGAGGCGCCCAAGCTGGTCACCGTACAGGAGGGCGTCGACGCGCAGACCGGGCTCGGCTTCGGCCGCGACGGCAGGCTGTACATCCACACCGACCGGGACGCGCCGCGGGCCAGGGTCTGCGTCACCGACCCGGCGACGCCGGGCTTCGCCACCTGGAAGGACCTGATCCCGGAGGACCCCGAGGCGGTCCTGTCCGACTTCGCGATCCTGGACGACCTGGAGCGCCCGGTCATGCTGGTCGGCTGGACCCGGCACGCGATCAGCGAGATCAGCGTGCACGACCTGGTCACCGGCGAGCGGATCGGCTCGGTGCCCACGCCCGGCCTCGGCTCGATCGGCGGCATCGCCGAGCGTCCCGAGGGCGGCCACGAGGCCTGGTTCGGCTACACCGACAACACCACGCCGCCGACCATCCAGCGCTACGACGCCCGCACGGGCGAGACCACGCTGTGGGCCGCCTCACCGGGCGCGGTCGAGGTGCCGCCGGTGCGCACCTCGCAGGTCGTCTACCAGTCCAAGGACGGCACGCAGGTGCGCATGCTGGTCATCGCGCCGGTCTCCGGCGAGGGGCCGCGCCCGACGATCCTGAACGGCTACGGCGGCTTCGGCCTGTCGATGACGCCCGGCTACTCCGCCTCGATCCTGGCCTGGGTGGAGGCGGGCGGCGTCTACGCCATCGCCAACCTGCGCGGCGGCGGCGAGGAGGGCGAGGACTGGCACCGGGCCGGCATGCTCGCCCACAAGCAGAACGTCTTCGACGACTTCCACGCCGCGGCCGAGCACCTCATCGCCACGGGCGTGACCACGTCCGACCGCCTGGCCATCTCGGGCGGCTCGAACGGCGGGCTGCTGGTCGGCGCCGCGCTCACCCAGCGCCCCGAGCTGTACGCGGCCGTGGCCTGCTCCGCGCCGCTGCTCGACATGATCCGCTACGAGCTGTTCGGCCTCGGCGCGACCTGGAACGTCGAGTACGGCTCCGCCTCGGTGGCCGAGGAGTTCGGCTGGCTGTCCGCCTACTCCCCCTACCACCACGTCCGCGAGGGCGTCTCCTACCCGGCGACGCTGTTCACCGTCTTCCAGTCCGACACCCGGGTGCACCCGCTGCACGCCTGGAAGATGTGCGCGGCGCTGCAGCACGCCCAGGCCGACGCCGACCGCCCGATCGTGCTGCGCAACGAGCGCGAGGTGGGCCACGGCGCCCGCTCGATCAGCCGTACGGTCGACCTGTCCGCCGACACGCTGACGTTCCTGGCCCGGCACACCGGGCTCTGAACGGGCGCCTCACGGCTCGACCAGGCCGGCCCTGATCGCGTATCTGGCCAGGTCGAGCCGGTCGCGCATGCCCAGCTTCTGCAGGATGTTGGCCCGGTGCCGGTCCACGGTCTTGACGCTGATGACGAGCGTCTCGGCGATCTCCCTGGAGGAGTGCCCCTCGGCGATGAGCTTCACGATCTCCTCCTCCCTGGGGGTCAGGATGCTGTCCGGTATCCGACCCCCGTCCTGGTCGCGCTGGAGGTAGTCGCGGATGAGCGCGGTGATCGCGCCCGGGTAGAGGAACGGCTCGCCGCGCATGGCCGCCCGGCACGCCTCCAGCAGGTCGCGGTCGGCGACGGACTTGAGCACGTAGCCGGACGCGCCCGCCTTGAGCGACTCGAAGAAGTACTGCTCGTTGTCGTACATCGACAGGATGAGGATGCGCACGCCGGAGGCCCGGCGGGAGATCTCCCGGGCCGCCTGGAGGCCGGTCATCCGGGGCATCGCGATGTCCAGGATGGCCAGGTCGACCTCGGTGGTGGTGGCGGCCTCGATCGCCTCGGCGCCGTCGGCGGCCTCGGCGACGACCTCCAGGTCGGGCTCGGCGTCGAGGATGAGGCGCAGGCCGCGCCGTACCAGGGTGTGGTCGTCGGCCAGCAGGATCCTGGTCCTGGGAGAGTCCATCAGATCCCTTTCGCGGGGACGGGGACGTCGAGGAGCACCTCGGTGCCGCCGTCCGGTCTGGCGCCGACGCGCAGGGTGGCGCCGACGAGGAGCGCGCGTTCGCGCATGCCGCGGATGCCCGCTCCCTCGCGCAGCGGGCCGCCTTCGCCGTCGTCGACGATGCGCAGCCGCACGCCGGAGTCGGCCGCGCGCAGCGACAGCTCGACGCGGGTGGCGCGGGCGTGTCTGGCCACGTTGGTGAGCCCTTCCTGGGCGATCCGGTAGACGACGAGTTCGGCGTCGGAGCTGAGCGCGGGCAGGTCGGGGTCCAGCCTGCGGGTGACGGGGACGCCGCTGCTCTGGGAGAAGTCGGTGGCCAGCGCGTTCAGGGCGCTGAGCAGGCCGAGGTCCTCCAGTACGCCGGGGCGTAGGCGGCGGGCGACCTGACGGACCTCGTCCAGGCTGGACCTGACCGTCTCCTGCACGTTGTGCAGTTCTTCGCGCAGTTCCTCGGGGGCGCGGTCGACGGCCCGTTTGAGGCCGAGCAGGACCACGGTCAGGCTCTGCCCGATCTCGTCGTGCAGTTCCCTGGCGATGCGTTGCCGCTCGCCTTCCTGGGCGGCCAGCGCGTGGGCGCTGCTGGCGCTGCGTTCGGCCTCCAGCCGGTCGAGCATCTCGTTGAAGGAGTCGACCACCTGGCGCAGGTCGCCGTTGCCGCTGTGGGTGAGCCGGTCCCTGGGGCCGAGCAGGTCGACGCGCCGCATGAGGGTGGTGAGGGAGCCGAGCGGGGCCAGGCTGGCGCGCAGCAGGAACGCGTCGGCGGCGAGCATCAGCGCCAGCCCGACGCTCAGCACGGGGACCTCGGTGAGCAGGACCGGCGAGGAGACGGTGGCCGGGGAGAGCGCGAGGACCAGCGTGCCGGCCGCGTAGACGAAGCCGTTGATCGCGAAGAGCCGCCAGAACAGCGCCTGGACGGGCGTGCGACGCCTCTCGCGGATGAGCTGATCCATGCCTCTAGGTCATCGCATGGAGCTGGATTTGTCCATATTCGACACTCCTCGTCCGATCTACATGATCCCGCCCCCTGGAGATGGGTGGTGGACCCAATAGTCGGAAAACAGCTCTGAAACCAAGACTTATGGGACCCGCGGCCCGCCCTGCCTGCTCACGAACGGAGGCCCCGACATGGAGATCCTGAGCGGCCACCGGACCGCCTACCTTCACTGGCTGGCGCTCGGCCACGCCCAAAGGGATGAGGTCATGCAAGCACGCGACATCGCCGTACAGCTACCGACCGTGACCCTCCGCGACCCTGTGGCGCGGGCGGTCCGGGTGATGGTGCTGGGACGGCTGCCCGGCCTGGTCATCGTCGACGACCGGGGCCGCCCGCACGCCGTGCTGTCGGGGCCTCAGGTGCTGCGCCTGGTGGTGCCCCGGCCGTACCAGGAGGACCCCGCCCTAGTCAGGGTCATCGACGAGGCGCACGCCGACGTGTTCTGGGAGGAGCTCGGGCACCTGTCGGTGGCCGCCTGCATGCCGGGCGAGCCGGACCGGCCGGTGACGGTGCCGCTCGACGCGACCCTGCTGGAGATCGCCGCCCTGATGGCGCGCAGGCGCGTGCCGCTGGTGGCGGTCGTGGACGACGACGGCGTGCTCGCGGGTGCGATCACCCTGGACGGCCTGCTGACCAGCCTGGCCATCCCCGACCGGTGATCGGGCGTTCGCCCCCGCATCTCGCGCATCCCTGTTCGGAGGCCTGTTTCGTGTACCACCTGTCCGCGGCCACGTACCATCCGCCGGGTCGTGCCCGGTGAGCGCCGTCGCCGCCCTCGCCATCTTCGTGATCGCCTTCTTCTTCATCGCGACCGAGAAGGCGAACAAGGTCAAGGTCGTGCTCATCGCCGCCGGGCTGATGACCGTCCTCGGCCTGACCCCCGGTGCCGAGGTGTTCTACTCCGAGCACGAAGGCATCGACTGGAACGTCATCTTCCTGCTGTTCGGCATGATGGTCATCGTCGGCATCATCAAGCAGACCGGCGTCTTCGACTACCTCGCCATCTGGGCGGCCAAACGGTCGCGTGGCCGGCCGTACCGGCTCATGGTGATGTTGATGGCCATCACCGCCATCGCCTCGCCGTTCCTGGACAACGTGACCACGATCATGCTGGTCGCGCCGGTCACCGTGGTGGTGTGCAACCGGCTGAACATCCCGGCGCAGCCGTACCTGATCGCGGAGGTGCTGGCCTCCAACATCGGCGGGGCGGCGACGCTGATCGGGGACCCGCCCAACATCATCATCGGCAGCCGGGCGGGGCTGACCTTCAACGACTTCCTCGTGCACATGGCGCCTGTCGTCGTGGTGATCTTCGCGGCGTTCGTGCTGCTCGCCTGGGTGCTGTTCCGCAGGTCCTTCCGCTACGACCCCGAACGGCTGGCCGCGGTGATGGCGCTGCAGGAGCGGCGGGCGATCACCGACCCGCGCCTGCTGGTCCGCTGCCTGGTGGTGCTCGGCCTGGTCGTCGCCGGGTTCTCGCTGCACGCGGTGCTGCACCTGGAGCCGTCCATCGTCGCCCTGGTCGGCGCCGGAGTGATGCTGCTGATCGCCCGGGTACGGGTTCCGGAGGTGCTGGACGAGGTCGAGTGGCCCACGCTGGTGTTCTTCATGGGGCTGTTCGTGATGGTCGCGGGGCTCGTGCACACCGGCGTGATCTCCACCGCGGGCACCTGGGTGATCGAAGCGGTCGGCGACGACTACTTCGCCGCCGCCACCTCGCTGCTGTTCGGCTCCGCCGTCCTGGGCGCCTTCTTCGACAACATCCCGTATGTCGCGACGATGACGCCCATCGTCGAGGGACTGGTCGCGCAGACGCCCGACCCGGCGACCGGGCAGGCGCTCTGGTGGGCGTTCGCGCTCGGCGCCGACTTCGGCGGCAACGGCACGGCGGTCGCCGCCAGCGCCAACGTGGTGGCCATCGGGATCGCCGCCAGGAGCGGCCACCGGATCTCCTTCTGGGAGTTCACCAAGTACGGGATCGTCGTCACGGTGCTGAGCACGCTGATGGCCTGGGCGTACGTCTACCTGAGGTACTTCGCGGCGTAGAGTCGGAGGCGATGGACGGCACGCGGGTCACCCCCGGCCTCACCATGGTCGAGGCCACGCCGAGCGACGCGCTGCGGCCGTACGTCACCCGCCTGTGCGCCTACCGCGAGCATTACGGACGCCCGCTGGCCCGGGTCGAGCACCCCTTCCCCGGAGCGGTGCTCATCCTGGGCCTGGGCGCGCCGATGGAGGTGGACGGCGTCAGCGTCACCGCCTTCACCGGCGGCCTCAGCGACCGGGCCACGCTGACCCGGGTGGCGGCGCCCACCGAGGGGGTCGAGGTCCACCTCACCCCCTTCGGCGCCCGCCGCCTGTTCGGGCTGCCGATGCGCGAACTGACCAACCTGACGCTGCCGGTGGAGGACCTGCTCGGCCCCTGGAGCTGTACGGCGGTCGCCAGGCTCGCCGAGACGCCCTCCTGGCCGGACCGGCTGGCCCTGACCGACCGGCTGCTGTCCCGGCGCATCCTGGCCGCCCCCGAGGTCGGCCCGCAGATCCCCTGGGCCTGGGGCAGGCTGCTGGCCTCGGGCGGCACGGTCGCGGTCCGCTCGCTCGGCGAGGAACTCGGCTGGAGCCACCGCCATCTGATCGCCCGCTTCCACGACCAGGTCGGCCTGTCGCCGAAGACGGCCGCCCGGGTGATCAGGTTCGACCGGGCGCTCGGCCGGCTGCGCGCGGGCGCGCCCATCGCCGAGGTGGCCGCCGACTGCGGCTTCTACGACCAGGCGCACCTCAGCCGGGAGTTCCGGGCGCTGGCCGGCGCGCCGCCCGGCCAGGTCACATTCGTCCAAGACTCCGGCGCCTGACCTGCGCAGACTGAAGGCATGAGAACCGTCTACGCGCTCACGCGCTACCAGGACTGCCAGGCCGGCCTCGACTTCCTGCAGGCCGCCTTCGGCTTCACCGTGCACGAGGTCGCCAAGAACGACGAGGGCGTGGTCCACCACGCCGAACTCCGCGTCGGCGACGACATGATCATGGTCGGGCTGGGGAAACCCGGCGGGCCCGGGATCTACGTGGCCGTCGACGACCCCGACGCCCATCTGGCGCGGGCCAGGTCGGCGGGCGCCACGATCACCATGGACCTCGTCGACCAGCCGTACGGCTCGCGCGAGTACGGCTGCGCGGACCCGCAGGGCAACCTGTGGTTCTTCGGCACCTACCGGCCCTAGCTAGCGCGGGAAGACGATCGTCTTGTGGCCGTCGAGCAGCACGCGCTGCTCGGCGTGCCAGCGCACCGCGCGGGCCAGCGCCACGCACTCCACGTCCCGCCCGATCGCGACCAGGTCCTCGGGCGAGTGGCTGTGGTTGACCCTGGCCACCTCCTGCTCGATGATCGGCCCCTCGTCGAGGACGGACGTCACGTAGTGGGCGGTGGCGCCGATCAGCTTCACGCCGCGGGCGTGGGCCTGGTGGTACGGCTTGGCGCCCTTGAACGACGGCAGGAACGAGTGGTGGATGTTGATCGCCCGCCCCGACAGCTTCTCGCACAGGTCCTCCGACAGGACCTGCATGTAGCGGGCCAGCACCACCAGGTCCACCTGGTAGTGCTCGACCAGCGCGAGGATCTCCGCCTCCTGCTTCGCCTTGGTCTCCGGGGTGACCGGCAGGTGGTGGTAGTCGATGCCGTACGACTGGGTGAGCGGGCGCAGGTCGGGGTGGTTGGAGGCGACCGCGACGATCTCGATGTCCAGCGTCTTCGACCGCACCCGGTAGAGCAGGTCGTTGAGGCAGTGGTCGAACTTGCTGACCATGATGAGCACCCGCGGCTTGACCGCGACGTCGCGCAGCTTGACCTCCATGCCGAACTCGGGCGCCAGCGCGGCGAAGGCGCCGCTCAGCTCGTCGTGCGAGAGGGTGGCGGCGAACTGCACCCGCATGAAGAAGCGCTGGGCGACGGGGTCGCCGAACTGCTGGCTCTCGATGATGTTGCAACCGTGCCCGGCCAGCAGTCCGGAGACCGCGGCCACGACGCCGGGCCGGTCGGGGCAGGACAGGGTCAGAACGTACTCGGCAGCGCTCATGCCTTCACTCTCGCGGACGTCGGATCGTCGGGCGCCTTGCGGCTGATCTGGGCAGGGTACAGCTCTCCGGCCGGATCGACCTCCACTTGCCCGTGCCCGTGTCCGCCGGACAGGCTTCGGAGACGCTCCGGGGCCTCGCAGGCGCCCTGAGCTCGCCGGCGAGCTGGGCGGGCGAAGCCGTACTCGGCTCGGTGGACTCCGGCGCATGGTTACACAGATCTCCCCTTAGCAGGGCGTCCTTGACCCTCTTCGAGGTACACGCGGGGCTGGGATTCAACACAATGAACTCTTGGTTCATCATCCTCTCGATAGCGGGGTAGGTATCGGACAATACGGCGGTTATTGAGGCACTTCCCTATGGGACAGCCGCCTTTTCGCTTTGAGGGCCATAAGGGATCGGCCTTGTCCCCGATACCCAGGCCAGATTGGGTGGGGAACGTGCCGCTGGACACTGTCACCCTCACCACGGTCGCGGCTCTGTTCGCGGTCGTGTCTGGGATGAACGACGGCGGAGCGCTGCTCGCCACCGGGCTCAAACTGCCCAGCATCCGGCCGGCCACCGGCATCATGACCATGGTCATCATGATCGCGCTCATCCCCCTGATGACCCACCGGGTCGCGCTCACCTTCGTCACCAAGCTGGCCTCCTTCGAGGGGCCCGGCGCCAAGACGGCCATGACCGTGGCCGTACTGTCCGCGCTCAGCGTGGTCACCTTCCTCAGCCACCGGGGCCGGCCCACCAGCCTCACCCTGGCGATCGTCGGCGGCCTCACCGGCGCCGGGCTCGGCTGGGGCCTGACCGTCTCCGGGCGCGCGGTGGCGCTGGTCCTCGCCATCGGCCTGGCCGCCCCCTTCGTCGGGGCACTCGGCGCCTGGGTGGTCAGCCGGCTGCTGCAGCACCTGTCCTCCAGCACGGCACTGGCCTCCTGGCACCGGGTCGGCTTCATGGTGCAGTGCATCGCCTACGCGGCCAACGACGGGCAGAAGATGCTGGCCGTCTTCATGATCGCCTTGGGCTTCTCCGGGGCGCCGCTGGGCGTGACCTCGCTCATCTCCATCCTGTTCGGCATGGGCGCGCTGTACGGCATGCCGCGGGCCGGCCGTACCCTGAGCCGGGAGATCATCGTCTCCCGGCCGCTGCACGGGGTGGCAGCGGAACTGGCCTCCGGGGTCACGGTGATCGTGTGCGCGACGGCGGGCGCGCCGGTGAGCATGACCCAGTCGATCGCGGGCGGGCTGATCGGCGCCGGGGTGTCCCAGGGCGGCGGCCGCGTCCGCTGGTACGCCGCTCTCAAGATCGTCATCGCCTGGGCCCTCACCCTGCCCGCCAGCGCCATCCTCGCGGGCGTCGCGGCTTTCGTGGTGAAAGGCCTGACATCCTGATGGCCTTGGCCGCACCGATGCCCTCGACCTCCTGACGCCTTCGATCGGTACGATTCCCTCGACCGCCGTGGCGCCCTCGATCGGCCCGATGCCCTCGATCGCCGTGGGCCTCGATCGTCGGGGTCGTGATCGTCGCGGGTTCGGCGAGGGCGCCCGCGAAGCGGTTCCGGAACGGGCGCGACCTGCTCACATGGGTGTTTCGCGACGCGGGTATGGAGCGGACAAGGCCAGGGGGCGGGGGTGGCATGAAGCGGTTGCGGCGGGTTCGCGATCTGCTCACGGGACGGATGGACAGCGCGCTGACCGAAGCGCTGGTGGGGCAGTTGGAGGCGACCAAGGAGGGCGCCTGGCTGGCCATGGCCATGATCAGCGGAGAGGTCGGCAGGACCGGCGCGCACGAACAGATGCGCGCCATCGAGCACCTGGGCGACGACGAACGCGCCCGCCTGGTCGACGAACTGAAGAACGCCCTGGTCACCCCCATCGACCGGGAGGACCTGTTCCGCCTGTCCCGGTCGATCGACGACGTGCTCGACTCCCTGCGCGACTTCGTCCGCGAGTCGCACCTGTACCGGGTGGCTGACCAGATCCGCTTCGCCCCCATGCTCGACCAGGTGGTCAACGGCATCGAAGCCCTGGAGAACGCGGTCCGCGACCTCGCCTCCCGCCCCTCGGCCGTGGTCCACGACGCCCTGGAGGCCAAGAAGGCGGGCGGCGCGATCCGCCGGATGTACCAGTACGAGATCTCCCGCATCTTCTCCGGCGAACTCAACTCCGAAGTGATGAAGGAACGCGAACTGGTCCGCCGCCTGGAAATCGTCGGCATGGCCATCGGCGACGCCGCCGACGCCATCGCCGACGGCGCCATGAAGCGCTGAGATCAGGAGAGCTGAAGTCAGAACGGGGGTCACGAGCTGAGGTCTTTCGAGCCAATGGGCCTTCAGAGCCGATGGTCTTTCAAAGCGGATGGTCTTTCGTAGCCGATGGGGCTTCGGAGCGGATGGGGCTTTCGGAGGTGGTTCGGGAGGTGAGGCCTCTCCGGGAGGAGGCATTAGAGGGCGAGGACAGGTGCGAGTTCGCGGAGGGCGGTTACGGCTGCGGGGAAGTCGGAGTCGTCTTCGGTGAGGGGCTGTAGGGCGATGTGGTCGGCGCCCGCGTCGAGGTGGGATTGGAGGCGTCTGGCTACGGTCTCGGCGTCGCCCCAGGCGACGATCGCGTCGACCAGGCGGTCGCTGCCGCCATCGGCGAAGTCCCTGTCGTCGTAGCCGAGGTCGCGGAGGTTGTTGAGGTAGTTGGGGAGCGTCAGGTAGAAGGTGGTGTGGGCGCGGGCGATCCGGCGGGCGCGGGCGGGGTCGGTCTCCAGGATCACGGCCTGTTCGGGGACGAGCAGCCGGTCAGGGCCGATGATCTCGCGAGCCAGTGCGGTGTGCTCCGGCGGGACGAAGAAGGAGTGCGCGCCGTCCGCCTTGTCCCTGACCAACTCCAGCATTTTCGGGCGCAGCGCGGCCAGCAGCCTGGGCGCGGGCTCGGCGGGCTGCGGGAAGGCGCTGACCGAGGTGTCCATGTCGTCGAGGTAGGCGCGCATCGCCGTCAGCGGTTTGTTGTAAGCGTGGCCGCGCAACGAGACCAGTGGGCTGTGGCTCACTCCGATGCCCAGTACGAACCTGCCTGGATAGGCCTCTGCCAGCGTGGCCGAAGCGGCGGCCATCGCCGTCGCGTCGCGTGACCAGATGCTGGCGATGCCGGTGCCGACGGCAATGCGCCGGGTGGCCGCCAGGAGCAGGCCCGCGCCGGTCAGCGGCTCTCTGGCGCCTACCCCCTCGTAGACCCAGAGGGTGCCGTAGCCGAGCTCCTCGATCTCGGCCGCAGCCTGGCGGACCACGTCCGCGGGGGCCTTGCTCAAGAGCAGATGCCATACGCCGAAGCGGCCGTTCATGGTGATCTCCGTCCAACTCGACTAGAGTGTTCGACTGAGATGGAACACTACAGCAACGTTCGACCGGCGTCGAACACCTCGCGCGCTCGCGGGCTGACGCATGCCTCACCCGTGGAGGTCTCGCTGCAGGCCGCACTGGAGGCGCTGGCCGATCCGATCCGCCGCCAGATCGTCCGCGAACTGGCCGACGTGCCCGACTGGACCCGTCCTTGTGGCACGTTCACCCACCTGCCGGTGGCCAAGTCCACGCTCAGCCACCACTTCACGGTCCTGCGCAACGTGGGCCTGCTGGAGCAGCGCGACGAGGGCGCCAGACGCCTCAACCGCCTGCGCAGACCGGAGTTCGACGCCCGCTTCCCTGGCCTGCTCCCGCTGGTGCTGGCGGAGGAGCACCCCAAGAGCTCGGAGCACCCCAAGAGGTAGAGGCGCCGCCGACGGAGCTCGGCTGGAGGCGATCGAGCGTCGCGTGGCCGTACCCCGAACACCCGAACACCCGCCCAGCCGTTCAACCCGCGCTTCACCCGCTTCACCTGCTTCGCCCACCAAGGTTCAGCCCGCGCCAGGCGCCCGTTTCGCGGTTAAGCGGATCAGGGTGTTCGTGCCCGCAGCGGCCATGCGCGACTCCGGATCACGCTCAGGTGGGTGAAGCGCGCCGTACCCCTGAAGCACGTCGGAGCCTGTGGATCGTGGCCGATTGACGTTGAAGGGCTGCTCTACACTGGCCGACCAGGTGGTCGAGTGGAGGGCTCGGATGAGCGATGATCGACCCGCAGCGCGGGTGGTGTGTCTCGATCGTGACGGCAGGGTGCTGCTGATGAACTGGCGTGACACCATCAGCGGCGCCGTGATCTGGGAGCCTCCGGGTGGAGGGGTGGATCCCGGTGAGACGCCGCTGGAGGCGGCCAGGCGGGAGTTGGCCGAGGAGACCGGGCTGCCGGGGGCGACGGTGCTCGACCGGTGCGTCCAGGTCGATCGCGACTTCGTCTGGCTCGGCGTGCGGTACGTGAAAGTCGAGCCGTTCTACCTGGCCCGCTTCGACCAGGTCAGGCCGCAGGTCGATCCGGGGGCGCTCACGGAGGAGGAGAGCGAGGCCTACCTCGGCTACGGCTGGTTCTCGGCCGAGGAGCTGGGCTCGCTGCCGGGTCGGCTCGACCCGCCGGAGCTGCCCGAGGTGATCAGGAGGCTGGCCTAGCCTCGGCGGAGACGTAGGCGGCCGCGTCCTGGGCTTCGGAGAAGTCCGCCGAGCGCCCGTCAGGGGTTTCGACGTGGTACCCGTTGGCCACGCTCACCGTCGTCCCGCCCGCCAGGAGCACCGGTCCGGCGCACTGCGGCGGGTCGTACCTGTTCTGTATGAGAGTCAGCCGCAGGTGCCGGACGAGCAGGGTGCGGATGCCGCGCCCGAGCAGCAGTCCCTGGACCACGTCCAGCTGCTGCAGCTGCCTTTCCTCAACACGTTGCGGATAGACGGCAGTCATAAACACCACATGTCCTCACGTCGGTTGGATTCCCCTGTCATGACCCCAGCGTGCACTCAGATGACTACTGTAGGTACGGAAACGGGTGCGACACGTGGAGTGTGCGACTACCCGGGTGCATGTGTAGAACCGTGTAGAACCCTGTAGAACCGGAGCGTCCGATGCCCGCTGCACGTGAGCTGGACCCGAGTTCGAGCCCGCTGGCGTTCTTCGGCTCGGAGCTGAGGGAGCACAGAACCCGCGCGGGCATGTCCCAGGAGCAACTGGCCGAGCGGCTCAGTTACTCGCTCTCTCTGGTCTGCGCCATCGAACTGGCCAGGCGCACCCCCACGCGCGACTTCGCCGAGCGCGCGGACCAGGTGCTCCAGACCGACGGCGTCCTGCTACGGCTCTGGCCTCTGGTACGGCAGGCGGCCTACCCCGCCTGGTTCCGGCCCTGGCTGGACATCGAGCAGACGGCCCGCACGCTCCAGACGTGGCAGCCTTTACTGGTCCCCGGCCTGTTACAGACCGAGGACTACGCCCGTGAGATCTTCCGCAGGGAGCCCGGCGCCACGGCCGAGCAGGCGGAGGAGGCCGTGTCGGCCCGCATGACCCGCCAGGCCGTGCTCACCAGACCCGACCCCCCGATGTACTGGGTGGTTCTCGACGAGTGGGTCCTGCATCGTCCCGTCGGCGCGCCGTCGACGATGCGCGGCCAGGTGGAGGCGCTGCTCGCAGCGTCGGAGTTGCCGAACGTCGCCATCCAGGTGGTCCCGATGGACGCCCAGGCGGTGCCCGGGCTGTGCGGCGCGTTCGTCATCGCGAAGGTGCCCACCGAGCCGGACCTGGTCTACCTGGAGTCGGCCTGCGAGGGGTACGTCACCGACCGGCCTGCGGACGTGGAGTCGATCGCCCGCAGATATGACGTCATGCGGTCACTCGCCTTGCCCGTTCACGCCAGTCTAAATTTACTGTCGAAGGTGGAGGAAACCATATGGAGCTAGTCAACGGCATCGCCTGGCGCAAAGCCCGCCGTAGCGGAGGCAACGGCGGCGACTGTGTCGAAGTGGCCGTCCTCGACGCGATCGAGGACGGCCCCGCTCACAAGCCCGACCAGGACAAACTTTTCGTCCTGCGCGACTCCAAGGATCCCGAGGGTCCTCGGCTGTTCTTCACCATGGCCGAATGGGAGGCTTTCCGGCTCGGCATGAAGGACGGCGAATTCGACGACCTGGCCTGATCCCCGGCCGGGTTTCGCCCCTCCGCAGGGGGACGGCGCTGTCCCCCGAAACTGAGATCGCGCGGCCCGTCCGGCGGGCGGGCCGCCCCACTGCGCCTCGGGGTGGCATGCGCGTCGCAGATCGCTCCACGGTCAATCGCGGAAAGCGACCGGATTAGCACAATTCACTCATGCCGACAGTGGACTAGTGGGTGCCAGTGGGCGTTTGGCGGTCCGCCGAGTTCGAGCAGTGTGGTCGCCATCAGGCCGCGGAGTAGCTGGCCCGCGACCTTCTCATGCTGATCGACGACTGCGGCGCCGGTGGCCAGGTTCGCCCGGTAGGTCGTGCGGTCTTTCTCATCCAGGTACGGCTGCGCGGTCAGGGCCGCGAGCACCGTGACGCTGGTGCCGCTGCCCCGCAGGACCGCCACCGCGTGGGTGCGCAGGCAGGTCTCGTCGGCTCCGCCGTACCAGCCGCACTTGATCGCGACGTTTCCCGGCAGTACGTCGCGCAGGCCGAACGCCTGATCGTCCGGGACCTCACGCATCCAGGAGAGCAGTTGTGCCGCCACCGGCTCCCCCATCGCCCCGGCCCGCGCCAGCGCGGCGTAGGCGGTCACCACCTCGTCGGCGGCCACCTCCACCGAACCGAACCACGCGGGATCACTCGGCGATGGCGTCCACGCGACTCCCGTCCTGGCCCTGACGGACTCAAGGATCGGCAACGGCCCCATCCCGAGCCACAACCGCAACGTGTCCGCGTTGGACGACACCCGTACGGCGGGCTCGGCGTACTCCCGCCAGGCGTCGGCGTGCCGCGCGGTCGCCCAGGCGTACAGCGGCTTGAGCAGCGACGCGCACCGCAACCTGGCACTGCCGTACCGCACACTCACCGCTCGCGGCGGCGCCCCGCCGTGCCCCAGCGCAAGCCCTGCCGCCTGCGCGCTGGCACCGTTCTTCAGGCCGGCGAACAACTCATCGAAACTCACGCGAACACCCCCACAGGCTTACGCCGAGGACACGCCCCAACGGTCCGGGCACGAGACGACCACCGTAAACCGCGCATACGCGCTGACCTCGAAACGCGCCCTGCGGTGGACCGGTGTCCCCGCCTGACTCACAGTCCGAGCCGCATCACCAGCACGGCGAAGGCGGCCGTCGGCACCGCCAGCAGGCCGCACCAGCCGAGCCGCCGCCACCGGGCCGGTACGTCCGGGGCGGCGAGGAAGGCTCCGGCCACCCCGGCGAGCACGAACGCGACCGCCGTACGGCCGAGCACCACCACCTGGGACGATGACGGCGGCAGCGTCTCGGCCAGCACGCGCACCGCCATCAGGACCACGGCCGCGCGGACGGCCACCCGTCGGGCGGGGTGGACGCCGATCCGCCGCAGCAGCGGCACCATGGCGGTCAGCACGCCGACCGTGATCGCCAGGTAGGCGGCCAGCGTGGGATACAGGCAGCCCCACTCCCCGCAGCCGACCGTTCCCCGGGTGGCGCCGATGGCCGACCACCAGAGCAGGCCGGCCGCGCCGTACACGGCTCCGGCTCGCGCCAAACGCACCCGTATGTCCCCCATGCTCACCATGATGGCCGGTTTCACGGGGTCAGGCGCGCCGCCTCCCGCTCGGCGGCGGCGGCCTCGGCCGTCCTGCCCAGCTCGCGTAGCGCCGTCGCCCGGTTGAGGTGCAGGTCGGGATGTGGTTCCAGGTCGATCGCCCGGTCGAGGTCGGCCAGCGCGCCGGTCAGGTCGCCTGCGGCGTACCGCATCACGCCCCGGTTCGCCCATGCGGCGGCCAGGCCCGGGGCGGCCGCGATGGCGGCGCCGAAGGCCGACTCGGCCTCGGCGAAGCGTCCGGCGGCCGTCTCCAGCTGGCCGAGGACCGACAGCAGGTGCGGGTTGCCCGGCGCCAGCGCCAGCCCCGCCTCGACGTCGGCCGCCGCTTCGGCGTCCCGCTCCAGGCCCGCCAGCAGCCCGGCCCTGTTGATGTAGGCGTCCAGGTAGGCCGGGTCCAGCTCGATCACGTGCCCCAGGTCGGCCAGCGCGGCGTCCAGGTCGCCGAGCGTGGTGCGCAGCTCCGCGCGGTTGTAGTAGGCCTCGGGCAGCGGTGGCCCGGCCGTGATCGCGCTCTCGTAGTCGGCCAGCGCCTCGTCATGGCGGCGCAGGGCGAGCAGCAGGTTCCCGCGCTCCAGGTAGTTGTCGGGGAAGGCGGGGTCGACGGCGATCGCCGCGGTGTAGTCGGCGAGTGCCTCCTCGGCCCGGCCGGTCGCGGCCAGCAGTCGCGCCCGGTTGGCCAGCAGCACCATCCGGTGCTGGGGGTGGCGGCCGGACAGCTCCTTGTCGGCCAGTTCGAGTGCCGACTCGACGAGGGCGAGCGCGGCCTGGGAGCGACCTTGCCGCCATTCGACCAGGGCCAGCGCGTTGCGGTCGAAGCCCAGTTTGAAGGCGCGCTCGACGGGGTCCGGGAGCAGCCTCGAGATGGCGACCGCCTGGTTGAGCCAGGCTCTGGCCCGGCCCAGGTCGCGCCGGGCGGGGTCGGGGTCGCGCGCGTCGAGCATCGCGATGCCGTACGCGCAGGCCGCGTGCACCGCGGGGTCCTGGCTGTGCCCGCGCACCCGCTCCCACAGCGCTCGCGCCTCCGCGCGGCGGCCGAGGCCGCCCAGGGCGGTCGCGGCGCGCTGGGCGAAGCGCCACCACAGCTCGCCACCGGGCTCGGTCAGCGTCAGCCCGCGCTCGCCCAGCTCGACCACGGCGTACAGGAACCCCTCGCGCACGCACCGGTCGACCTGCTCCCAGAGCCGCGCCGCGGTCCTGGTGTCGGGAGGCGGGGCGGGACCCGCCGAGTAGACCACGAGACGCAGCACGCCGGGCGGGATCCTGCGGGCCAGCACCTCCAGCAGCTCGGTGTCGGTGGGATCGGCCTCGGCCGCGTTGCACACGACGACCACGCTCCCCGGCGGTACGGCTGCCGCGACGAACTCGGCCAGCCCGTTGGCCAGCCGCAGGGTACGGCGCGGCGCGGGCACCAGGATGCGCTCGTCGTCGGGCAGCGCGGAGTCGACGGCCACCCGCCTGGCCGGGACAAGACCGGCCAAGCCGGGCGCGGCGGCCCTGATCTCGATGTCATGGGCCGCCACGAGGTCATGGGAACGTTCCAGAGCTCGTGGAACCAGATGGTGCAGCAGCGCGGCGGCGACGGTGTAGGGCCCGTTCGGGTGCCGGTGCCCGTCGATGACGGGCAGCAGCGGCGGGCTCGAGTCCCATCGAGCAGGGGGTGCACCCTGGATCCGGAGGTGGGACGTCACCCCTTGTGGATGACGCTGGCGGTTCCGGTGAGCTTGGCGGGACCCGGCTTACGGACGAGGATCCTCTTCATCTGGCACCCCTTATTACATAGGAGTCCAGCCTTGACCTCGGAGGCGCCGAACGCAAGAAATATGCCGGGCAGGTCTGGATTATCGGATGACGCCTATATCGGCTGCGCCGAGCGAGCCGATGTCGCGCGCCGTATCCGCCCGCATGGTGCAGAGGCAGCGCCCGCTCAGCGGCATGGTCAGGCAGCCTTCCGCGCCCGGCGTGGCCCTGGCCCTGACGATCTCGGTGGCGTGCTCGATCAGGCGCTCGATGCCGGGCTCGGTCGTTCCCTTCCGCGCCAGCGAGCTCCAGAGTTCGCCGTCGACGGCGCGCAAGCGGCACTCGGAGAACCTGGGCGTGACGGGGTAGTCGTCGGCGGGCGGGACGGCCGGTGTGGACTGCTCGCCCCTGAGCGTGGCCAGCACCTGGGCGGCGCGTTTGGCCGCGTGGCGCAGGTCGTCGTCGGCCTCGGGCCGCTGCGGCACCCGCGCGGGCGGGTCGCCCACGACCACGGGCGCGCCTCGAGACGGCACCGCCAGCAGCATCGCCGCCCCCATGAGCGCGCCGCCCACCACGATGCTCAGGCCGATCCGCTCGCCGAAGCCCAGCGCGATGACGGCGACCCAGAGCGGCTGCGAGGACAGCAGTACGGCGCTGGGCACCGCGGCGATGTGCCGCTGGGCGAACGACCGGGCCAGGAAGCCCAGCGCGCACGAGACGAGCGACAGGTGCGCCAGGATGAGCCAGTCGCCTCGCGTCGCGGGCAGCACCAGCCCGTCCGGTGCGGCGACCAGCCCGGTGAGCAACCCGATCGTGACGAGCTGGATGACGGTGATCGCGTAGGCGTCGTAGTTGGAGCGGGAGAAGCGGGCCAGCACGAGCGTGTGGCAGGAGTAGAGAGCGGCGGCGCTCAGCGTGAGCCCGAGACCTCCGAGGGAGAACTCGCCGCCCTCGGTGCTGCTCAACAGGGTGAAGACGGTCATCCCGGCGAGCGCGAGGGCCACTCCCGTCCACACCCGCGCCCGCACCCGTGTCCGGAACAGGACCAGCGCCAGCACCGGGGTGATGAGGACGTTGCAGCCGACCGCGAAACCGGACACGGCCGAGGAGAGGCCGCCCAGGGCGAACGCCTGCATCGACTGCCCCACCCCGAACAGCACACCCAGCAGGAGCCCCCGGAGCCAGGTGCCGCGCCCGAGCCCTCGCAGGCATCGGGGCCGTAGGAGGATCAGCGCCACCGCGGCGATGGTGTACCGCTCAGTGAGCAGATCATCCACCGGCACGCGGAGCATCAGGTCTTTCATCAGCGGGAAGGCCGACCCCCAAGCGGCGCTGACGAACAACAGAAGCACGGCTCCCAAGAGGGGTCGGGGAGCAGAGACCACTGCCATGCCACACAGCGTCTCACTGGGATTCACGCCCGTCGCGGCGCGCGCGGGAGCCCGGTGAGGCTCCTGTTACACCCAGGGGGAAGGGCATCACTCGCGGATTCGGACTTCCCCCACCGGCGCACTCTGAATTCAGCACATAACGCGCATAGGTAACGGACAGCCGTTTCCGGCTCAGAGGGCGTGGAAGGGCGGCTACTGGGTGAGGGCGTGAGCGAGTTGCTTCTCGCCGTACACGACGGTCAGCTCACCGACCTGTTGCCGGGAGATCTCGCGCCAGCCCTGCTTCTCGTAGAGCGAGAGGGCGGCACCCTGGTTGAGCGTGGTGTCCCCGCGCAGGCGGCTGAAGCCGAGCTCGATGGCCTTGGCCTCGAGGGCGGCCAGCATGAGCGCGCCGAAGCCGCGGCGCTGGAACTCCGGGTGCACCCGCAGGCGGCAGGTCTCCACCGTCTGCTCGTCGAGGGGGCGCAGTGCGCCCATGGCGACGAGCCTGCTGTCGATCTCCCCGATGAGGAACTCCCCGCCGCACGAGAGGTAGACCTCGTGGATGCGCGGGAAGTCGTCGTCGTAGTAGACGCCGTCACCGGGGACGATGCCCACCTGGGCCAGGCAGATCTGGTGGAGAGCGTAGACCTCGTCCAGATCAGACCAGCGATAGCGCCGGATCCGCAGCTTCATGCACCGCCTTTCCCCTCTGGCACGCTGACCGGCAGGAGCTGGTTCCTGAGCGCCTGTACGTTCGGTCCCGTGGTGTAACCGGCTTTGACGAGATCCCGCTCCAGCTGGTAGGCCGGGCGCATGACGAATTCGGTGCGATAGCCGACGGCGAGCATGTCCAGCGCCTTGGCCGCGAGTTTCGCCGCCTCCTCGCCGTCGCCCTCCAGCAGCTTGCACTGCGCCCGGTCGAGCCGGATGAGCGTCTGGTCGAGGATGTGGTCGGAGTACTTCTCCAGCGCCTGCTCCAGCACCATGTCGGCCTCGAGCGTCTGCCCGAGCTTGGTGAGCACGTCGCCCTGGTAGAAGTAGAGCTGCTTCTCGGTGTAGCCGAAGGCCATGTCCTCCTGCTCGTCGGCCTTCATGTGCAGGAAGGCCGATCGCGCCTTGGCCAGCGCCCGCTTGGCCTGGTCGATCACTTCCTTCTTGCCGTTCGTGCCGGCCAGCAGCGCCAGCGCGCGGGCCTCGACGACCGGCGCCATCGCCTGCGCGGCGCACGGCGTCTGGCCCGCCAGGTCACGGCTCTTCTTGGCCAGGTTGAGCGCCTCGCGCGCGTCGCCGTAGTACAGCGGGACCAGCGACTCGCGGGCGGTGATCCAGGCGCGCAGCGCGCGGTCGCCGGTCTCGTCGGCGGCCGTGCGGCCGGTGCGGAAGAAGGCCCTGGCGAGCCGGTGGTCGCCCAGGTTGATCATGATCATGCCGCACAGCCCGGAGAGCTGCGCGGCCATGCGGCACAGCCGCTCCTGCAGGTCGGTGGGCTGGCGCCGGCTCATCGCGGTGCGCACCGCGCTCAGCTCCAGCAGCACGTCGCACAGCAGCCGCAGCGGCGCGGTCGTGGTGTACTGCCGGCCGAAGCTGAGCGTGGCCTCCTCCCACTGGTCGAGCATCGCGGGCGAGACGGTCGCCGACATGAGCGTGTCGTCCATCCGCCGCCGGATGCCCTCGACCGCGGCGAGCACCGCGCTGTCCAGCTCGGGCTGCTTGCCCGCCAGCAGCCCCAGCAGGGTGCGGCGCATGACGTTCTCGTCCTCTTCGTCGCCGCGGGCGGCCTGATCTTCGGACCCCTGCCGTGAGACGAACAGCTCGCGGGTGTCCGCCGGGAAGTCGGCGTCGGAGGGGTCGTGCTCGCCTTTGGCCGCGTTGGGCGTCCGGTGGCCGCGCCCGCAGATGCACGGGCCGTCGAAGCCGAGCGCGGGCGGCTCGACCCGGTAGACCGAGCAGAGGTAGTGGAGATACTCGGGCCCGGGGCGCTTCAGGCCGCTCTCGTACGCCGACAGCAGCGTCTCGCCGATGCCGGGCACCGACTTCTCGTCCCGCTCGAACAGCGCCCGGATCTGCTCGATGACGTCGGCGAGGGCGATGCCGTGGGCCAGCCGATGGGATTTGATCTTGGTCGTGCCGAACTGGGTCGTGCACGCCTCGTGGATCTCCTCAGCGATGAGCGCACACGTGCGGCCCGCGGCCAGGCCCCTGGCTCTGACCTGCCGCGCGATCTCCGTCTCCCTGTGCTGCCTGCCGGACATCCCGGCCCCTCTCTCGTGAGCCGCCGACCAAGGCCGACCCACACGTCCCGACCGGTTCAACGTCGCTGACGCAGTGTAGCCACAACATCGCACTGCGCCTACACAGAACTATGAACCACGATTGGCAGGTTGAAAACGTGCAGTTGAAGCTTACGGTTAAGGATCGTCCTCCAGCGGACTGTTTCTTACAACCCACGAGGGGTTTGGCCACTCCCGCCCCGCAAGGGCCGCGTTGACCTCCTGCTCAGGCGTGAGTCATCTTTGGCGCATCGGCAACGACCTGAGGGAGGGCGCCGAGATGGCGGACGACAGCTTCGGGCATCTGGAGCGTCTGGTGTCCGAGCTTGATGCTCGCGGCCTGCTGGCACGCGTGGTACGAACCCAGTCGGGCAGGGTGTTCGTTCGGGTCATCAACCCCAACGCCACCAGCCTGGCGGAGAACGTCACCTGCCGGGTCGCCGCGCAGGATGTCCCCGACCCGTGGTTCTGCTGGTCGTGGGGCGAGCGGATGCACGCGGCCGACGATCCGGCGGGCGCCGCGACGAAGGTCGCCCGAGTACTTGCCGCGGTGGGAGAGTGACGAGGCGGTGATCCGGGGTGAAGCGCAGTCACCGCGGCTCACCGCCGTCACCGCGGCCCCACGGAGCCGGTGGGGTGACCGGTGCGGAGGATTCCGGTCAGAAGGGAATCCTGGCCACCCCGCCGGCTCCGTCTCCCAAGAGCCTGTACGGCTACCGCCGTACACGTAGAGCCGTCCTCCGGGTCCGCCCGGAGGACGTTCGGGGGATCCCTCCCCGGAAACGGCGCGGGACATGCTTCCGGGTGCATGTCCCGTCCGAGTCGTCCGTCACCGGAGCGTCAGGGCCGCCCCCCGCGGCCCCGGTCCTGGCAACCCCGTCTTCCCCGGCGTGATGTGACGGCGACCGGTTCGATCGGCAGTATGTATGGGTGCATACACGCCCGCGCACCTGCCGATCGAACCGCTTCCGGAGGGGATTCACCTCGTGTCCTTGCTAGCGACCCCGACCCCCTCGCCGTCGCTGTCCCCGACCCCCTCTCCCAGCCCCTCGGGACTGATCCCCGATCCCATGGAAGTGGTCAGCGACATCTCCAAGCTCTGCAACGACGACGCGCTGCTCTGCTCCACCTTCGCCAACCTGTTCCCCAATGCGGTCTGGGCGCCGCTGGTGGCCAGCGCGATCACCATCGCGCTCATCCTGGTCATCGCCCTCATCGTGCGGAACATCGCGCAGCGCCTGATCACCCGCGTGGTGAACCGGGCGGCCGTCGGCACCTCCTTCACCGGGCGGCTGCGCCGCGGCGCCCCCGCCACCGACGGCATCAACGCCCTGCTCACCGAGCGCCGCAAGCAGCGCGCCGAGACCATGGGCTCGGTCCTGCGGCACATCGTCTCGATCGTCATCATGGGCACCGCGATCCTGACCGTCCTCGACCGGCTGACCATCCCCATCGCGCCGCTGCTGACCAGCGTCGGCATCCTGGGCGTGGCGATCGGCTTCGGCGCGCAGGAGCTCGTCAAGGACTTCATCGCGGGCATGTTCATGCTGCTGGAGGACCAGTACGGCGTGGGCGACGTCATCGACGCGGGCGCCGCGATCGGCACCGTCGAGGCGGTCACCCTGCGCATCACCCGCCTGCGCGACGCCGACGGACGCGTCTGGTACGTCCGCAACGGCACCATCACCCGGGTCGGCAACGAGTCCCAGGGCTGGTCGCGCGCCTATCTCGACGTGCCCGTGGCCTACGACGCGGACGTGCCCGCCGTGCGCGAACTGCTCAAGCGGGTCACCGACGAGCTGTGGAATGATCC
The DNA here is from genome assembly GCF_040645915.1 of Nonomuraea sp. NPDC046570. Taxonomy (NCBI): domain Bacteria; kingdom Bacillati; phylum Actinomycetota; class Actinomycetes; order Streptosporangiales; family Streptosporangiaceae; genus Nonomuraea; species Nonomuraea sp. NPDC046570. Next base: position 76,956 of record NZ_JBEYZF010000022.1, read on the forward strand.
TGAGTACAAGGAGAGCATGATCGTCGAAGAGCCGGTCGTGTACGGCATCGAGCAGATCTCCGACACCTCGGTCATCTTCCGCGTCTCCGCCAGGACCCTGCCGTCCAGGCAGGCCGAGGTCGCCCGTGAGCTGCGATTCCGCGTCAAGTCCGCCCTGGACTCCGCCGGAGTCCCGCTCGTCGCCTGAGCAGTGTCCAAGTTGACCTAGGCTGGGATGCGTGACTGAGTCCTCTTTCTACGATGCCGTCGGAGGCGAAGACACCTTCCGCCGTCTGGTGCACCGTTTCTACGAAGGTGTCGCGGAGGACGCACTCTTGCGCCCGCTCTATCCCGAGGAAGACCTCACCGGAGCCGAGGACCGGATGCGCGGCTTCCTCATCCAGTACTGGGGCGGGCCCACCACCTACAGCCAGGAGCGTGGCCATCCCCGGCTGCGCATGCGCCACGCGCCCTTCGTGATCGGCCAGGCGGAGCATGACGCCTGGCTGAAGCACATGCACGACGCGGTCCTGTCCCTGGAGCTCCCGCAGGAGCAGGAGACCAGGCTCTGGGACTACCTCGTCTATGCCGCGCGCAGCATGATCAACAGCCAGGCATAAAGCCCTTCCAAGTAGGGCAAAGCCTGCCACATGGATATCCCCTGGTGGCGGGACGCCGTCGTATACGAGATCTATGTCCGCAGTTTCGCCGACGCCTCCGGAGACGGCGTCGGCGATCTGGCCGGGATCAGGCAGCGCCTGCCGTACCTGGCCGAGCTCGGGGTGGACGCGATCTGGCTGACCCCCTTCTACACCTCCCCCATGGCCGACGGCGGCTACGACGTGGCCGACTACCGTGACGTGGATCCGCTGTTCGGCACCCTCGCCGACTTCGACGCGCTGGTCGCGGAGGCGCACGCGCACGGGCTGCGGGTGATCGTCGACGTCGTGCCCAACCACAGCTCCGACGCGCACGCCTGGTTCCAGCAGGCGCTGCGCGGCGAGCGGCGTGACCGCTACATCTTCCGCGACGGCGACGCTCCCCCGAACAACTGGCAGTCCACCTTCGGCGGGCCCGCCTGGACGCGACTGCCCGACGGGCAGTGGTACCTCCACCTGTTCGCCCCCGGCCAGCCCGACTTCGACTGGCGCAACCGGGAGGTGCACCAGGAGTTCCTGGACGTGCTGCGGTTCTGGCTGGACAAGGGCGTCGACGGGTTCCGCATCGACGTCGCGATGGGCCTGTACAAGGCGGAGGGACTGCCCGACGTGCCCGACCAGTCGTTCAAGGCCGAGTCTCCGATCTGGGGCCGGCCCGAGGTCCACGAGGTCTACCGCGAGTGGCGCAAGCTGCTCGACTCCTACGACGGCGAGCGGATGGCCGTCGGCGAGGTGTGGACCGACAGCGCCGAGGACCTCGCCCTCTATGTACGGCCCGACGAGCTGCAGCAGAGCTTCAACTTCGCGTGGCTGCAGGCACCCTGGTCGCCCACGGCGTTCAAACAGGTCATCGACGACACGCTCGGCGCGGTCCCATCCGCCACCTGGGTCCTGTCCAACCACGACGTGGTACGGCACCGCACCCGCTACGAGACCGCCGACCCCGGCACCGGACTTTCCAGGGCGAAGGCCGCATTACTCATGATGCTGGCGCTGCCCGGGTCGGCATATCTCTACCAGGGGGAGGAACTTGGCCTCCCTGAGGTTAAGGAACTTCCACCGGAGGCGCGGCAGGATCCCGTGTTCTTCCAGTCCGGCGGGGAACTGCCCGGGAGGGACGGGTGCCGGGTGCCGCTGCCTTGGTCGGGGGACGCGCCGCCGTACGGGTTCTCCCCTCCGGGGGTGGATCCGTGGCTGCCGCAACCCGCGCTTTTCCGCTCGATGAGTGTGGAAGCGCAGGCCGGGGACGCCGACTCCACGCTCGAGTTCTACCGGAGAGCGCTCACGCGACGCCGCGAGCTGCGGGGAGCGATTCCTTACAACTTGGAGTGGCTGGATTCTCCCGGGGGAGCGCTTTTCTTCACCCGCGGCGAGCTGACATGCGCGATCAACTGCGGCTCCGGCCCGGTGCCACTCCCTCCGCACCACCGAGTGATCCTCTCCAGCGGTCCCCTCACCGGCAACCTCCTCCCACCCGACACCGCGGCCTGGCTCCACACGGAGTAGGGGCCTTGACTCCACGAGGCGGGCATCGAGAACCGGCCGATCGTGATGCCCGCCTTCCCACCGGCGTCAGCCCGTTCCTCAAGGGCGCTTCTCCTCTCGGGCCGAGACTTCGCCGCGCGCAGGGATGACGGGAAGCGAAGCGATCGTGCAGGCCAGCCCCACCGCGAAGCCCGCCCAGAACCCCACCTGAGTGATCACCACCCCCGCGACCGGCACGGCGACCAGCGCCACCGTGTTCTGAATACTGTTGTGCGTCCCCAGCACCCGCCCCGCCCACCCGGGCCCGGCCAGCTCCCCCGCGGACAAGTAGGCCAGCCCGTTCCCCGCCACCGTGATCACCGAGGCCACCGCGATCAGCACCGGCCCGAACCACGCACCGGCCAACTGCCCCGCCACCAGCGACACCAGCACCGCGACCGTCATCACGGTGATGAGCCGCAACGGCCGCATCCGCAGCCCGGTACGGTCCGACCACCGTCCCACCGCGATCCTGACCACCGCCCCCGCGATCGCCGCCGCCCCGAAGAGCTGCCCCGCCGCCACCGCGTCCCAGCCGTACACCCTGACCAGACAGGTCACCCCATACGTCCCCACCACCACCTGCGGCACCGCCTGCAGAGCACTGGTCCCATGCACCCGCCACAGCGCCCGCTGCCGGTACGGCGAGCCACCCGCGACCGTCCCCGCCGGCTCCAGCGAGTGCGGCGGATCGGCGAGGAAAAGCACCGCCAGCACCGCCGCGACCAGCGCCACCCCCGCGCAGACGAACAACACCCCTGGAATGCCGTACGCCCCGGCGACCGGCGGCAGCAGAAACGCCGCGACGGCCATGCCCAGCGTGTAGGAGACCTGCCGCAGGCCCATCGCGACACCGCGCTCGTGCGGCGCGAACCACCGCAGCACAATGCGCCCGCCCCCCACGACCGCCGCCGCCCCGGCCGCCCCCGCGAGCGCGAGCAACACGATCACCGCCCACGTCCAGGGCACCAACGCAGCCGCCGCGAGCAGCACCGCCGCGAGGCTGACCCCGACCCCGAGCACCAAGCGCTCACCCCGCCGGTCGGCCAACGCTCCCCAGGCAACGAGCGCGAACAGGATCCCGATCGCCGGGGCGTTCCCGATGAGCCCGGCGACGGGCAGAGGGACGGCGAAATGGCGTTCGATATCCGGCATGACCACCGGTAATCCCGCCAAACCCAGGGTGACGCTCGTATGGGCGTTAACCCCGAGCCCCAGCATCAACCACCGCTTACGCCCCGGATTCCGACCCATCGCCCAGATTCTCCCACCCCTCGCTACTCCGTCCCGCCCTGAGAGCCCTGCGCGGACGGCTCTAGCCAGGTGCACATCACCGCTCCTACGCTCCGGGCATGGCGGATCTCGGACTGTTCGAGGCATGGCGAATGTGGCTGGACAACGTTCAGGTGAACCAGCACACCCTGGCCGGATGGTCCATCCTCGGGCTGGGACGAGCAGGTAAGGCGCTCTCCTTCGTCGCGGGCCTGACCGTGATCCTCGACATCGCAGGCCCCGCCCGGCTGTCGTCCCTTGCCACCTGGTTACGCCGCCGGCGAGACAGCGGCGACTTCCCGCTCTACGTGCTGATCTTCGGAGGCTGGTGGTTCGTGCTGGCCGGGATACTCCCCGACTGGGACCTCGGCATCGCCGGCACCATCTTCGCGAACATGATCATCGGCCTGCTGGGGACGATCGTGGGAGCGTACGTCGCGGTCTTCGTGTGGCTCGGCCTGCGTTGCCTGCTCAGCTGGCTCGTTCTCGGAGTAGCCGCCTGGCTAGCGCACCCACAGGTGACCCAACTTCGCCTCCTGGCAATCTTCGCACTCCTGCTCGGCTTCCACTTCGACCTGCTCGCCTCCTAGCCCCCGAACGGGCCGAGCCGCATAGCGGCGGCGCTTGTCCTGCTGAGGGGGGCTGAGGGTGGGTGCTGAGGGTGGGTGCTGGGGCTAGGTGCGCCCCATGCCTTCTCCTCGCGAGAGATTTCAGGCGCACCAAAGTGACAATGCTCGACGACAACCAACCCTCGATGTGTCCGCCTGTCCTGCGCTGGGCGTCTTGCGCTGGGCGTCTTGCGCTGGATGCCCTGCGCCGGGCGTCCTGCGCTGGGGTGTCTTGCGCTTGGTGTGATTGGAGCCGCTGGGACGAGTGGCGTAAGGGGCGGAAACCAGCACCAGCACCCCCTTGTTCAGGGGTGCTGGTGAATCACGGTGTGGGGCGCGGGGCCAATCTCTGATCGAGACGACGTCGATGTCGACGGTGCCCAGCCAGGTCCGGACTCAGATCGAGTAGCGCTTGAGATACGCGAGTTCGTCCGTGTTGAGTCGACGCGGTGCCGCGCTCTCCACGTCGTACGCCACGATCACCGACCGCGCCGTCACGAACACCTCGCGATCGTCCTTGATCTCGTACTCCAGCGTGAAGCGCACCGACCTGATCTCGGTCACCCACGTCTCCACGTTCACCGGATCCGCCCTGAACGTCAACGGCCGCCGATAGTCGATCTCATGCCGAGCCACCACCAACCCCTTGAACGGCGCGTCTCCGGCCCTGTAGGGATCAATGTGCAGCATCCCCAGCCGCGCGTCTTCGAGGTAATCGAAGAACCGCACGTTATTCACATGCCCCAGCGAATCAATGTCCGCGAAGCGCACCATCCGGGGAAAGACATGCCGCTGCACGAGGGAGTGTTCAACCACACCCGCCACGCTATCGACCTCCCCACCCCACCCAACCGCCGGGTACCCCACCGCCCACCCTCTACTCCGCTCCCTCCACTCCGCCCTCCACGCCCGGCCCCTACTCCGTAGTCCCCAAGATCGACCTGTCCGAGATGCCGACCATCACGAACCTTGAGCGTGCACTGGAGTGTGACCTCCTCCGTGGTCCCTAAGATCGACTTATCCGAGAACGCCATATCGCGTCGCGGGCTTCGACCATTCCTAAGAAGCCGCACTGTTCTGCTGTCCACCTGCAGAAAGATCCCAGGATTCGACTCGCCGTAACGGCGTTCAGCCCGCGCTCCCGAGGAGCGTCACCCTGGACAGGCGCCAGCCGGCGGGCTGGGTGGCGTATCTCGTGCGTGCCGTACAGGCTCCAACCCCAAAACTCCCCCGCACACCCGCATCTAAGGCGTTGCCATGTGGCTGCGGGCTGGGCAAACCTATGTCGATTGTGTGCGTCCCGAGGCTGGGAATGCGAAACGCCCCCGGGTGGGCCGGGGGCGTTGCGGGGTGGGGATCAGTCGCGGTGGAGTTTGCGGTAGGTGACGCGGTGGGGGCGGGCGGCGTCGGCGCCCAGGCGCTCGATCTTGTTCTTCTCGTAGTCCGCGAAGTTGCCCTCGAACCAGAACCAGTTGGAGCCCTCTTCCCACGCCAGGATGTGCGTGGCGATGCGGTCGAGGAACCAGCGGTCGTGGGAGGTGATGACCGCGCAGCCCGGGAATTCGAGCAGGGCGTTCTCGAGGGAGGAGAGGGTTTCGGTGTCGAGGTCGTTGGTGGGCTCGTCGAGCAGCAGTACGTTGCCGCCCTGCTTGAGCGTCAGCGCCAGGTTGAGGCGGTTGCGCTCGCCACCGGACAGTACGCCGGACTTCTTCTGCTGGTCGGGGCCCTTGAAGCCGAACGCGGCGATGTAGGCGCGTGACGGGACTTCGACCTGGCCGACCTTGATGTAGTCGAGCCCGTCGGAGACGACTTCCCAGACGTTCTTGCTGGGGTCGATGCCGCCGCGGCTCTGGTCGGCGTAGGAGATCTTGACGGTGTCGCCGACGACGACCGCCCCGTCGTCGGGCGTCTCGGTGCCGATGATCATGCGGAACATGGTTGTCTTGCCGACGCCGTTGGGGCCGATGATGCCGACGATGCCGTTGCGCGGCAGGTCGAAGGTGAGACCCTCCATGAGCAGACGGTCCTCGAAGCCCTTGGTGAGGTCTTCGGCCCTGATGACCGTGGTGCCCAGGCGCGGACCCGGCGGGATCTGGATCTCTTCGAAGTCGAGCTTGCGGTGCTTGTCGGCTTCGGCCGCCATCTCCTCGTAGCGCTGGAGGCGGGCCTTGCTCTTGGTCTGGCGGGCCTTGGGGTTGGACCGAACCCACTCGAGCTCGTCTTCCAGGCGCTTCTTGCGCTTGACGTCCTTCTGCCCTTCGACCTTCAGGCGCTGGGCCTTGGCCTCCAGGTAGGTGGAGTAGTTGCCTTCGTAGGCGTAGCAGCGGCCTCGGTCGAGCTCGAGGATCCAGCCGGCGACGCCTTCGAGGAAGTACCGGTCGTGGGTGACGGCCAGGACGGTGCCCGCGTACTTCTCCAGGTGCTGCTCCAGCCACTGGACGCTCTCGGCGTCGAGGTGGTTGGTGGGCTCGTCGAGCAGCAGCAGGTCGGGGGCTTCGAGCAGCAGCTTGCACAGCGCGACTCGACGGCGCTCGCCACCGGACAGGGTGGTCACGTCGGCGTCGGGCGGCGGGCAGCGCAGGGCGTCCATCGCCTGCTCCAGCTGGCTGTCGAGCTCCCAGGCGTTGCGGTGCTCAAGCTGGTCCTGGAGCTTGCCCATCTCCTCCAGCAGCTCGTCGCTGTAGTCGGTGGCCATCTGCTCGGCGATCTGGTTGTAGCGCTCGAGCATGGCCATTGTCTCGGCGACGCCCTCCTGGACGTTGCCGAGGACGGTCTTGGCTTCGTTGAGCGGGGGCTCCTGCTGCAGCATGCCGACCGTGAAGCCGGGCATGAGCCTGGCGTCACCGTTGGAGGGCTGCTCGAGACCGGCCATCATCCGGAGCAGCGTCGACTTTCCGGTGCCGTTGGGGCCCAGAACGCCGATCTTGGCGCCAGGCAGGAACGACAGCGTGACGTCGTCAAGGACAACCTTGTCGCCGTGCGCCTTGCGCACGCGCTGCAGCGTGTAGATGTACTCCGGCATGCCACCTAGCTTAGGGCCTCTTGGGGACCCGACCGCGCGGGATTGTTCGGCCTGCGGAATCGGCGGCCACGCGAGGGGCTACAACTCGGCTATCGGGTCCGGCGGTGAGGACGGGCGTTCGGGGGTGGGGCTGTGAGGCGGGGTGCGGGGGGCGGGGAGGCAGATGCGGTCGCGGCCCAGCTCCTTGGCGCGGTACAGGGCCAGGTCGGCTGCCGCGAGGAGTTCGATGAGGTCGTCGCCGTGCAGGCTCATGATGGCCACGCCCGCCGAGATCGTCACGGTGACCATGACGTCGTCGGCGGGGATCGCCATCCGGCCGACCCGGCTGCGCAGGCGCTCGGCCACCCGCCGCGCCTCGGAGATGTCCGCCCCGGGCAGCAGGACGACGAACTCCTCACCGCCGAAGCGGCCCACCACGTCGTATTCGCGCAACTGGCTGCGCAGCATCGCGGCCACGGCGATCAGCACCTGGTCGCCGATGAGGTGGCCGTGGGTGTCGTTGACCCGCTTGAAGTGGTCGATGTCCACGATGAGCAGGGCGAGCGTCTCGCCGGTACGGCGGGCTCTGACGATCTCGGTGTCGGCCTCGCGCTGCCAGGCCGCGGCGTTGAGCAGCCCCGTCTTGGGGTCGGTGCGCGCCGCCGCCTGAAGCTGGGCGTGCAGGAGGCTTCGCTGCAGCAGGACGACGGGCGGGAGGGCGAGCACCAGCAGGGCGGGGTTGAGGCCGCAGGCGATCGCGACGATCACGCCCAGGCAGAGCTCGACGACGTCGAGGAGCACGCTCTCGCGGTCCCACAGGACCTCGCGCCAGCGCGTGTCGGGGTCGGCGGTGTGCGCGGCGACGGCGATCAGCGCCGTGTTGAGCACCGCGAACAGCACCGCGCAGCCGATGGCCAGCATGATGGATGGCCCGCTGCCCTGGGAGAGCACCGAGACGTCGGGCACCAGGGCGTGGAAGAGGGCCGAGGCCGTACAGGCGGCGAGGCCGATGGCCGCGGCGCTGAAGACCCTGCGGTAGAGCACGGTGGCTCTGACCCGCCACTGCAGCAGGGTTTGCAGGACGATCGGCGCGAACAGGGCGTAGACAGGTGGGAGGAGCAGGGCGACGGGCAGCCACCAGGCTGACAGCAGGTCGCGTGAGACGCCCGCGGGCATGCCCAGGCGGCGGGTCGCCTCGATGCACACCGCGCCGCACACCATCAGGGCCAGGAAGGTCAGCAGGTCGGACCAGCGGAAATTGGCAGATGTCGCAAAGAACCCGATCGCGGCGAGATCCAGGGCTACGATCCCGCTGAGGTAGGCAACGAGGGCACGGCGCTGTGCCAGCAACGGCCATCGGTCGGCCAGTGTCGACGCACCGGCGCGAGGCTTCACTGAGGTGTGGCTGGTAGCCGCCATCTCGCCTCCCTCCTCCAACTAACGATGTGTAACACAATAGTTGCGGAGTGTGCGTTGCGCGACGGGAACCGATACCTTGGGCAGCATGGCCACGTCTGTCCGGTGGCCGGGGATCGCAAATCCGCTCACTCCGCGAGCGGTGCGTGGGGAAAGGAGCAGCCATGGTGCGGGGTGTGACCTGGACCTGAAAGATGCTCTAACCGTCTAGGCGGAACGCCATCGGCCGATCCTCCGGGCACCCGGGTTCTCTTGAGAGCGGGGCACCGGCACCTACGGCCGATGCCCCCTCCCCACATCTTCCGACCGTCAGGCGGCCGTCTTCACCCCCGCGGGCCACGGCGCCTCGCCCGCCGTGCCCCCGCCCTCACCTGCCGCACTCACCTGTACGGCACCGGCCTTCGAGCGCCGGGCCCTGCCCGCGCCCCCGATGGCCCGCACCCGCGCCCCGGAATCGGCACCCGCCCCGTCACCCTCCACGCTCGGCGACTCGAGGTCATCGACCAGGTGGCCAGGCACCTCCGCCGTCTCCGGGCGGCCCAGGAGGCGGACTTCCGTGACATGGGCGGCAGCCGACGGATCCCCCGGGCGTACGAGATCCGAGCCAGAAGGACCGTCAGGGCCGAAAGCGCCGGGCTCCACGAGCCCGGTGCCCGCCGCGAGCGCCCGGGCGCGGGCGAGCGCGCCGGACTCGCCGAACGAGCCGGGCTCCGCGACCGCCTCGATGCCCGCGGGCGCGCCGGACGGGCCCATGGCCCAGTCCTGGGTGGATTCGTCGAGGCTCTCCCGGGTCTCCTTGCTCAGGGTCGCCACCCCGCCGCTCCGCTGGGGCTTGGTGAAGGCGCCGACGCCCCAGCGCAGGTCGTGCCCGACCGACACGGCCTCGACCTCCGGCATGAAGCGGCGGTCGCCCTCGGGACCGAACTCCCTGATCCGCAGCTTGCCCGAGATGACCACGGGATGGCCGACCTGCACGGACTGGACGACGTTGTCGGCGAGACCCCGCCAGCACCTGACCGCGAAGTAGACGGTGTCGCCGTCGGTCCACTCCTTGGTCTTCCGGTCGAAGTAGCGGTTGGTCGAGGCCACGCGCAGCGAGGTCACCCGGGACCCGTCGTTGAAGGTGTGCTGCCTCGGCTCGGCCGCGACATTGCCGGTGAGTGTGATGTAGATGTCGTTCATTCGTGCCTCCCATGCGGCGGGCCGGGATGCCCGCGGGAGACGAGGGTCGCGCGCCGGGACGGGCGGCGGCGCGCCCGAACGGGACTCTGTGGAAAACGGTGGACTATCCACAGGAGGAAAAGGGCGAATCCTACCCGGACAGCCCCTTCAACGCCACGAAGAAGTCGTGGTGCCTGGCCAGCTCGCGCTCGACCGGCTCCACCACCATGCTCTCGGCTATCGCCCCGACCCGCCGCCGCATCTCGCGCTCGATGCCGTCGCGTTCCCTGGCGGCCCCGAGCGACACGAAGTTCCGCGCCGCGACCCCGGACAACGCCCCGAGCCCCAGCACGGCCGCCATCATCAGCGCCACCCACGGCAGCGTCGAAGCGTCCCCGAACAGCGACAGCCCGGACGGCGGCCGCCCGACGGAGAACACCCCGTACACCAGGGCCGTGCCCGCCCACACCACACTGGCCACGAAGGCGAGAACGAGCAGGTACTGCCACACCTTCAACACCCGCCACCAGGCGGGAACCCGGTCCAGCCTCGGCGTCACCTCGGAAAGCTCTTCGGACAACGCCTTGGGCAACTGCCCGGTACGCGACCGGGCGGCGTGCTGCACGGCCCCCCGCCAGGTCTCGTGCATGCCGATGGTGAGCCCGTCGCTCAGCGCCTGCACGGCGTTGTCCACCTCGGCGGGCTGCGCGGAGACCGCGCCGTCGGTGAGCCCGCGGATCTCCTCGCGCAGGTCCCCGAGCCGCAGGTGCTTGAGCGGGTCGGGCCGCAGCCGCGCGGCCCAGCGCGCGAACGGCCAGCCGATCCACGAGTCCGACCGCTCGACGTAGGTGTTCTCCATGGCCTCGCCCACGGCCGGCACCCCGGCCGCGTCGCAGAGCGCGTCGGTGAGCCCGACCCGGCGGGCCGCGTCCACGGACGTCGGAGCGGCCAGGGAGGCCCCCACCGGCATGGACTGCGCCAGCCGCCGGTCGATCCGGTCGACGTCGGCCTCCAGCCGCTGGATCGCCGCCCGCCGCTTGGAGACGGCCTCGGAGATCACGCCCTTGAGGCTGTCGATGCCGCGCCCGCTGACCGCGGAGGTGGCCACGACGGTCGGGCTCTGCACGCCTTCGCGCCGCAGCAGGTCGTTGAGGTCGATGATCAGCTCGGCCAGTTCCTCGGGCGTGAGCCTGTCGGTCTGGTTGAGCGCGAAGACGGTGACGGCGTCGTGCCCGGCCAGCTCGGTGACGTACTGCCGGTGGGTGGAGGCGTCGGCGTACTTCTGCGGGTCGAGCACCCACACGACCAGGTCGGCCAGGCCGATCAGGCGGTCGGCCTCGCTGTCGGTGAGCGCCCGGATGGAGTCGTGGTCGGGCAGGTCGAGCAGGATGAGGCCGTGCAGTTGGCTCTCGCCCTTGTCCAGGGCGCTGGCGCGGGCGAAGCGGTGCCGCCACTGCACCTGCAGCCAGTCGAGCAGCGGTCCGGCGCCCTCCAGGCCCCACACGCAGGCGTGGGTGCGGGCGGTGGTCGGCCTGCGGACGCCGGTGGGCGAGAGTTCGAGCCCCGACACGGCGTTGAACAGTGACGACTTGCCGCTGCCGGTGCCACCGGCGAGCGCGACCACGGTGTGGTCGGAGGACAGCTTGAGCCGGTCTCCGGCGCGCAACAGCAGCTGTCCCGCCTCGGCGAGCAGCTTGGCGTCGAGCCGGCCGGGGCCGAGCTCCACGATCCTGGACAGCGAGCCGAGCCGCTCACCGAGCCCAGGCTTGACCGGGGTGGAGAAGAACACGCTCATCGGGCGACCTCGAGGTTGTACGTTGCCTGGTAGAGGCGGGTCGCCGTGGCCTCGTCAGGGATACCCGCCGAGTCGAGCGCCTGGACGTAGCGCATGGTCTCCTCGTCGAACAGCATGCTGATCCTGGCGCGCAGGTCGTTGTGCGCCTTGGCGCCGATGCTGCGCAGCGACTCGGCGCCGAGCAGCGCCTTCAGCAACCGCTGCGGCAGCGCGCCGTCCTCGGACGCCCGGTGGCCGAACAGCGAGACCAGGAAGATCAGCGACAGCGAGTCCACGTCGAACGAGACGACCTTGGACACCGAGCGCTTGGTGACGCCGTCGGTCCTGATCAGCTCGGTCAGGTGCTCCTGCCAGGCGGCCACGGCCCTGCCGGTACGGCGGACCAGCTCGTCGGAGTGCCGCTCCAGCCCGCTGCCGAGCTGCGCGCCGACGTCGGAGCGGTGCCGCCAGCGCGCGACGACCTCCTCGGACGCGCGCTGCGCGGCGGTGAGGATCACCGACTCCAGCCCCGTCCGCAGCGCCGCCTTGAACGCGGTCACCCGCTCGGGCGCGAGTTCCGGCGTCTTGCCGCGTTTGCGGAGGTTCAGCATGCGCAGGAGGTCGCCGGAGCCCGCGAAGTCCTGCCAGCGGGCCAGTACCTCGCCGCGCAGCAGCGCGCCGCCGCGCATCGCCTCGTCGATCTCGGCGAGCGCGGCCGTGTAGGCGGCCTCGACGTCGCCGCGCAGCTCGCCGCGGAAGGCCATCTGGTTCTCCAGGTGCCTGGCCAGCGCGGGCACGCGGGTGCGGAAGCTGTCCAGCACACCGTTCAGCGTGTCCTGTACGGCCTGCGTCCGCCGCTCGTCGTCGACCGACAGCTCGGCCAGCCACAGCCGCAGCTCGGTGACCTCCTGGTCGGGCAGTCTGCCCCCGGTGACGACGGACTCCTCGATGACGAACCGCTCGACCTCGCCCATGCCGTACTCGGTGAGCATGCGGGCGAAGTGCTTCAGCACGACCTCGCGGGACTTGGGCGAGACCCGGGACAGCACGATCGCCAGCCTGGCGCCGCGTTCCTTGGCCAGCCTGAGCAGTTTCCAGGCGGGCGCGTCGGCGTAGCGGGCGGCGGTGGTCACGAAGATCCACAGGTCGGCCGCGTCGAGCATGCGGTGCGCGATCTCGTGGTGTTCCTCGACGACGGAGTCGATGTCGGGGGTGTCCAGCAGTGCCACGCCCTGCGGGAGCCGTTCGGTGGGCACCAGGACCAGGCTGTCGAGGCCCGTGTCCGAGGTGGCCGCCTCCACCCTGCGTAGATTGCCGAGCAGCCGCCCTCCGGCGAACCACTCGCGGTCGCCGGGGTGGCAGGCGAGCACGGGGGTGCCGGTGGTCGGGCGGCGTACGCCGGTACGGCTCACGTTCTTCTCGGCGAGTGTGTTGACCAGGGTGGACTTGCCCGCCCCGGTCGATCCGGCGATGACGATCAGCGCCGGGGCCGCGCTCATCCGCACCCTGGGCAGCACGTAGTCGCCGAGCTGCGCCAGAATCTCCGCCTGCGCCTGCCTGGCCTCCGCCGCCCCCGGCAGATCAAGCCCGAACCGCAGGTCGGTGACGCTCTCCCGAAGCGCGGTGAGCGCCACGGTCAGAGCCTCGGCCGCCGCATCCGGCAACTCCTCCTCAACCTCCGGCGCCTCGCCCCCCTCGGGTACGGCTTCGCCGGCACTCTCCCCTGCGGCTTCGCCGGCACTCCCCGGTACGGCTTCGCCGGATTCGTCCGCGTCGTCGCCCTCCGGCTCGGCCTCGGCCGCTCTGGGCAGAGCGGAGGCGGGTGTGAAGGCCGACCTCTCCGGAGCGGGGGAGAAGACTGACCTCGACCCTGGGGAGGGCGAGAAGCTCGACCCCGGGAAGGGCGAGAAGGCGGTGAAGGCGGAGAAGCCGGGCGGATCACCGGAATCAGCCGAGGGCATGCCGGTGTCAGCCGGAAGCGAGTCAGCGGCACCCGAGCGCGGATCCGTCTCGGCCGGGCCTGAATCGGAGCCAACCGGGCCCGAGTCGGATTCGGAGTCGGCCCGGTCCGGGTCGGAGTCGGACTCAGCCGGGTCCGGGTCGGACTCAGCCGGACCCGATTCGGAGGCGGCCGGGGCGTCAGGTTCCGCCGGGTCGGCCTGCCGTACCGGATCGGGGTCGTCGTCCCTGATCGCGCGGAAGCTCAGCGTCTGCTCCCCGGCGGACTCGGGGTTCTCGTCCATGGCCGCGTCACCGGCCCTGTCAGCGGCCGGTCTCACTGCGGCTGCTCCGCTCGAACCATCTCGACCTCCTGGCCGACCCTCACGACGTCGCCGACGATGACAATCGCCGGTGGCCGTATACCAGCCGCGGACACACGGTCGGCCACGGTGGAAAGCGAGGCGACAAGTGCTCGCTGCGTGGGAAGAGTACCGTCCTGTACCACCATTACGGGAGTTTCCGGCGAACGTCCGTCCCGGAGAAGGGTCTCGGCGACCTTCGGAAGGCGTTCGACGGCCATCATGAGCACCAGGGTGCCATCAGTACGGGCCAGCGCGGGCCAGTCGACGGTGGATTGGGGGTCGTCGGGCGCCACGTGTACGGAGATCACGTGGAACTCCTGGCTCACCCCCCGATGGGTCACCGGCACCCCGGCGGCGGCGGGCACGGCGACCGCGCTGGTGATGCCGGGCACCACCATGACGGGCACGCCGGCGTGGGCGCAGGCGAGCATCTCCTCGCCGCCCCTGCCGAAGACGAACGGGTCGCCGCCCTTGAGCCTGACCACGAACTTGCCCTGCCGGGCGTGCTCGACCAGCAACTCGTTGATCCGCTCCTGCGGCAGCGAGCGGCCGTAGGGGACCTTGGCGGCGTCGATCAGCTCGACGTCGGGGGCCAGCTCGTCGAGCAGGGCTCGGGGCGCGAGCCGGTCGGCGATCACCACGTCGGCCTGGGCCAGGAGCTGGCGTCCGCGCACGGTGATCAGGGAGGGGTCGCCGGGGCCGCCGCCGACCAGCGCGACCCCCGCGGGCTTGGTGCGGTTGCGGCGGGCGTCGACGGTGCCGTCGCGCAGCGCGCCGACCACGGCGTCCCGGATGCCGGCCGCCCGGCGCGGGTCGCCGCCCGCGGTGATCGCCACGCTGATCTCGTCGACCTTGCCGGAGGCGGGGGTCCAGGCGGCCGAGGCGTCCTTGTCGTCGGCTCGCACGCACCACACGCGCCTGGCCTCCGCCTCGGCCGCGATCGCGGCGTTGACCTCTCTGTCGCTGGTGCAGGCCTGGACGAGCCAGGCGCCTTCGCAGTCGCCGTCCTGGTAGCGCCTGGCCTCCCAGGTGACGCGGCCCGCGGCGATGAGGTCGTCGAGGGCGGGCGTGACGCTGGTGGAGACGATGGTGACGGCGGCGCCGGCGTCGAGGAGTGCGGGAACCCGGCGCTGGGCGACCCGCCCGCCGCCCACGACGAGCACCCGGCGGCCCGAGAGGCGAAGGCCGAGAAGGTAGGGGCTCATGTCGGAGGCTCTCCTGTTCGCGAGGACTGCAATGCCGGGAGGTAAACCTACCGGGTCGCCGTTACGTCGTCTTGTCCGTGACCCCCGCCGCGTCGAACGTGGCCACCTCGTGCATGACCCGGACGGCCGCGCACACCAGCGGATGGGCGAGCAGCCCGCCGGTACCCTCGCCGAGCCGGAGCTCCAGATCGACGAGCGGGCGCAGGCCGAGGTGGTCGAGGGCGGCGGCGTGCCCGGGTTCGGCCGAGCGGTGGCCGGCCACGAGGTGGTCGGCGACGGCCGGGGCGAGCGCGGCGGCGGCCAGGGCGGCCGAGCCGGCGATGACGCCGTCGAGGATGACCGGCACCCGGGCGGCGGCGCCGCCGAGGATGAAGCCGGCGATGGCCGCGTGCTCGAACCCGCCCAGGGCGGCCAGCGTGCCCAGCGGGTCGAGCGGCAGCTTGTTGACCCGCAGCGCGCGCCGGACGATCGTGATCTTCTTGGCGTGCGTCTCGTCGTCGATGCCGGTGCCGCGCCCGGTCACCTCGGCGGCGTCGCGGCCGGTGAAGGCGCAGATCAGCGCGGCGGAGGCGGTGGTGTTGGCGATGCCCATGTCGCCGGTGATCAGGCAGCGGGCGCCCGCGTCCAGGAGGGAGCGGGCGACCGAGATGCCCGCTTCCAGGGCCTCGACGGCCTGGGCGGCGGTCATCGCGGGGCCTTCGGACAGGTCGGCGGTGCCGTACCCGAGTTTGCGGACGAGCAGGCCGTCGGCGGGGGGCAGGTCGGCGGCGACGCCCACGTCGACGACCGTGACCGAGGCGCCCACCTGGGCGGCGAACGCGTTGGCGACCGCGCCTCCGGCCAGGAAGTTGCCGACCATCTGCTGGGTGACCTCCTGCGGCCACGGGCTGACGCCCTGGGCGTGGACGCCGTGGTCGGCGGCGAAGATGGCCAGCGCGGCGGGCTCGGGCATGGGCGGCGGGCTGGCGCCGGCCGCGCCCGCGAGGCGGACGGCGACCTCCTCCAGGACGCCGAGCGCGCCGCGCGGCTTGGTCAGCCGGTCCTGGTGCGCGCGGGCCTCGGCCAGCGCGGCGGGATCGGCGGGCCTGATCGCGGCGATGGTCTCCTCTAGCACGGAACCCTCCTAGGCGGAGACGCCCTGCGCGAGCCGGAGCGCCTCCTCGTAGCGGTCGATGACCACGTCGGCGAGGGCCTCGCAGTCGCCGATCACCTCCGCGCAGCGGATGTCGAGGTCGGGGTGGCCGGCTCCGTAGGCGAGGGCCTGCGCCCACACGCGCTCCAGCATGCCACCCGCGAACAGCAGGTAGGGAACGACGATCACCCGCTTGGCGCCGAGCCTGCGGCAGCGCTCCAGGCCGCCGGGCACGCCGGGCGGGGTGACGGAGACGAAGGCGGTCTCCACGGTCATGAAGTCGTGGGCGTGGGTCTCCCAGAACAGCCGGGAGACCCGGTGCACCTCGGCGTTCGCGATCGGGTCGGTCGAGCCCTCGCCGACCAGCACCACCGCGGTCTCCCCCGGCTCGATGTGCGCCGGGGGCTCGTCCACGGGCACCGACGGCACGGCCCGCAGCCGCGGCCTGACCCCGGCCACGGGCTCCGGCGGGCGCGCTCCGGGCACCTCGGCGGCGGCGTCGGCCAGCCGCTCGGCCAGCAGCGCCAGCACCCGGGGGTCGGGGCCGAGGGGGCGGCCGTAGTCGTACATGAGCGTCGGGTGGCGCTCCTGCTCCCTCGCCATGGCGGCGGGCAGCTCTTCGCTGGTCCTGCTGAGGCTCAACGGCAGCGCCACCAGACGGTGGTGTCCGCGGGCGACCAGCGAGGCGACCGAGTCGCTCAGTCGCGGCGCGGACTTTTCGAGGTAGCCGCCGGAGACGTCGGCGGCGGTCTGGTCGAGGCGGCAGCGCAGCCGGTGGACGAACCTTCCGAACTCGGCTGCTCCGGTGTCGTCGTTCGAGCCCTGCCCGATGAGCAGCAGCGGCGGCTTCATTTAGGGGATCTCCACGCCTGACCTGGGGGTATGTGGACAAGAAACGCGAGGATATCCGACGCGGCCATGTCATGCACAGGTCACGCCGGGTGAAGGCGTACCGCGTGCACCACGAAAACCGGGTCGGTACCGGTCAGAGTACGCGTTCCATCGGCCTGAACGCCGAGCCTCTCGGCCTGGATCCGCGTCCCCGCCGCGCGGTAGCCGTGCTCCGCCAACCCCTCGAGTACGGCCTGGGCCGACTCGACGGTCCTGAGCGCGCACACCAGTGCCCTCGGCCGCCTGGCCGCGCAGGCGGCGATCACGTCGGGCCCGCCGCCGCCGACGAAGACGGCGTCGGGGTCGGGCAGCGGTTCGAGGGCGGGCGGCGCGAGGCCCCGGGTCAGCGCGACCTTGACCCCGTGGGCGAGGACGTTGCGCCGCAGCCGGGCGCAGGCGGCCTCCTCGCGCTCGACGGCCACGACGGCGGCGCCGAGTCTGGCGCACTCGACCGCGATCTCGCCCGAGCCCGCGCCGACGTCCCAGACCAGGTCGCCGAGGCGGGGACCGAGTTTGGCCAGGATGAAGGCGCGCGCCTCGGCGGGGAGTTCCTCCTCGAAGGGCAGCGCCCACTCGCCGGGGCCGGGGCGGGCGCCGGCGACCCAGCCGCGGGTGTCACGGCGGTGCAGGGGGTCGAGGACGAGCACCACGTCGGGGTTCTTCCACGGCCTGGTGGTGGCCTCGCCCATGCGGCTGTGCGTCACCCGCTCGTCGGGGCCGCCGAGGTCGTCGCAGACGATGAGGGCGCGCGGGGTGGTGGGGGCGAGCTCTCTGGCGATCTCGGCGGGGCCGACGCCGGGGGCCGCCAGGACGGCGACCTTGTGGTGTGCCCGGCAGGCGTTGACGACGCGGTTCAGTTCGGCGGCGCCGACGGGGGCGAGCACCAGGGCGTCGTCCCAGTGCAGGCCGGCGCGGGCGAAGGCGCGGGCGGCGAGGGAGGTCCTGGGCAGCACGCCGGGCTGGATGCCGTGGCCGCGCAGGGCGCGGACGACGCCGAAGTAGCCGGGGTCGCCCTCGCCGAGCACGACGGCCGGGCCCTGGCCGCGTTCGAGGTGGTCGTCGAGTACGGCGAGCACCTCGTCGGGGGATTCGGCGGCCACGGCCTCGGTCAGCCGCAGGGCTCTCAGCAGCCGGGCAGGCCCGGTGATCAGGGTCGCCTCCCGGAGGCGGTCCTTGGCCTCGGCCGACAGGTCCGATCCGTCCCACCCGATCACCGTGATCATCAGCTCACCGTCCTCCCTGTCCAGGGTGCCGGTTGAGCGGGCGTCACACCAGGTCTGCGGGGATGAGGCCGTACACGACGAGGTCCGTGCCGTGCCCGCCGTTGCGGGCCACGCCCTCGCGGACGAAGCCGGCCTTCTCCGCCACCCGCTGGGAGGCCAGGTTGCCCGCGGCGGCGCGCAGTTGCAGGCGCTGGAAGCCCTGCCTGGTGAACAACCAGCGGGCGACGGCGAGGACGGCCTCGCCCGCGAAGCCGCTGCCGCGCGCCCAGGGGGCGGTCATGTAGCCGACCTCGGTCGTGCGGTGCAGCCAGTCGGTGGCCTTGAGGTCGACGCTGCCCGCGTACCTGCCGGTGACGCGGTCCTCGGCGGCCCAGGCGACGCCGGCGCCGTCGGCCCGCTGCCGTTCGGTGAAGGTCAGCACGTAGTCGCGGGCGTGCTCCTCGGTGTAGTCCCTCGGCACGGTGGTCCAGGACTGGGTGAGCGGGTCGGCGGCCGTGACGGCCAGGTCGGGCACGTCGCCGAGGGTGAAGGCGCGCAGCCGCAGCCTCGGGGTGACCAGCTCGTCCTGCGGGAACACCTCGGGGGCCAGGGCGGTGTCGTGCCGCAGGCGGCCGAAGACCACCAGGTCGTGCGGGCCGTCGTCCTCCATCTCCGCGGCGCGCAGCAGCCCCTCGCGGGTGAAGCCCGCCTTGGCCGCCACCCGCAGGGAGGCGGTGTTGTCGAGGTTGGCGCGCAGCTCGACGCGGCGCAGCTCGGTGGTCCTGAACACCCAGGCGACCAGCTCGCGTACGGCCTCGGCCGCGTAGCCCCGGCCGCGGTGCAGGGGGTGCACGCCGTACCCGATCTCGGTGGTGCCGGCGCCCCACTGGGTTCTGAACAGGCTGAGCGCGCCGACGATCCGGTCCTCGTCGTCGACCATGGCCAGGTGGACGCCCTGGCCGGAGCGCCGCAGCTCGTGCACGCCGGTGGCCAGCCAGGGGCCGACGGCCGAGACCTGGGCGGGGGCGCCGGGTGGCAGGAAGCGGATTCCGGACTCGACGATCGTCCTGATCCTGGCGGCGTCGTCCTGGTGGAAGGGCCGGAGCGTGAGCCGGTCGCTCGTGATCCTCAGATTGGCGTCGATCATGTGTCACCCGCTGCCCGTCGTCGTTGTGGCGAAAGGGTACAGGTGGGGTGTGGTTGGTGGTCATTTGGGCGGGTAGGGGCCGGTTTGCTGGACAAAAGGGACGAGGAGGTGGGCAAGGGTGAGGCTCGACTTCATCCGGCCGCTGTACGAGCGGCGCGGGCCGTACGCCTCGCTCTATCTGGCCGCGCTCGGGGTGGGACGCGGCGACGCGCTGTGGGGGCAGCTCGCAGGCGCCGACCGGGCCACGGTCGAGGCGCTGCGGGCGAGCGCGGCGCGGCCGGCGCCGGGGCAGGCGCTGTTCGCCTCGCACGGGGAGGTGGTGC
Source organism: Nonomuraea sp. NPDC046570 (assembly GCF_040645915.1). Lineage (NCBI taxonomy): Bacteria > Bacillati > Actinomycetota > Actinomycetes > Streptosporangiales > Streptosporangiaceae > Nonomuraea > Nonomuraea sp. NPDC046570. The sequence goes on from NZ_JBEYZF010000022.1 coordinate 96,553, forward strand.
TGGCCGAGACGCTGCCGGAGCCGCCCCGGCGCGAGGGGGCGAGCTGGTCGGCGCTGCCGTACGTGACCCCGCTGCTGCTGCAGCGGGGCGAGAACGTGCCGCATGTGCGGGTCATCGTGGGCCGGGAGGCCACCGAGGTGACGGTGGTGGGGGGCGGTTCGCCGCGCGCGGCGGCCACCGATCCGCGACCGTGGCCGCTGCCGAAGACCGCCCAGGGCGGCTGGTCGCGCCGGACGTTCCGGGATCTGGACGTGGCGGCGGTCGCGCACGAGGTGGACGAGCAGGTGCGCAGGATCGGCGCGGAGCTGGTGGTGATCGCCGGTGAACCGCGTCCGCGCTCCCTGCTCTGCGACTGTCTCGGCACCAAGGCGACCGACCGGGTCATGATGGTGGAGCACGGGGGCTGCGGTGACTTCGCGGTCGACGTGGAGGTCACGCTCGACGCGTGGATCTCGCGGCGGCGGGCCGAACTGCTGGAGCGCCACCGCGAGTCCGAGGGGCCGGTGGGCCTGGAGGCCACCGTGGGCGCGCTGCGCGAGGGCCGGGTGCTCGCCGTGCTGTCGCCCGGCGAGCTGCCGCGGCCGGTGTGGACCGGCGCGGGCGGCACCCAGCTCGCCACCGGGCCGGACGAGCTGCGCCGCAGGGGTGTCGAGTCGCCGGTGCTGGATCGCGCCGACTCGGCCGTGACGAGGGCGGCCGCGATGACCGACGCCGAGCTGTGGTTCTCGCCCGACGTCGGCGACGTGGGTGCCGTGCTCAAGTACTGATGATCACTTCGAGGGTACGGGGGCCGTGCACGCCCTCGACCCGGTTCAGCTCGATGTCGCTGGTGGCCGAGGGCCCGCTGATCCAGGTCATCGGCCGTACGGCGTCCAGCCTGACGATCGCCTCGGGCACGACGCCCACGATCTGGTCGGCGCGCACCACGCACAGGTGGTAGTCGGGCACCAGCGTCATCGCCCGGCGGCCCTGGCCGGGCCCCGCGTCCAGGACGATCGTGCCGGTCTCGGCGATCGCCACCGCGCACCCGGTGATCACGCCGTCCGCCGCGTCCAGCTCCGCCAGGCTCTCCCCTGGTACGGCGACCGCCGGCCGCCACTCCTTCGGCAGCCCCTCGGGCACCACCAGCCGCCTGTCCCCGGTCAGCTCGGCGATCTTCGCGGGCACCTCGGCGGCGGGCACCACGTGCACGGCCGCTCGGTAGTCGCCGACCCGCTCGGCCAGCAGTCCGACCAGGTCGTCCGAGGCGGCGGAGGTGCGGTAGTCGCGCCGGATCTCCACCTCCGGCGCCCCTTCGACGGCCCGCCTGACCCGGTCCAGGATCTCCTTGCGCGCGCTCACTTCGTGCCTCCTTCGGTGCGGGCCCACCAGTCGCGGAACGACTCGGGCGGGATCTCGGGCAGGTCCCTGGTGTCGGTCCACGCCGACAGCGGGCCGGGCAGCCGCCGGGGCACCAGCTTGCGGAACCGGACGGCCAGGCGTTGCGCCCGCGCGAGCCGTACCTGGTCGGCCAGCAGCCAGCCGGCGACCTTCATGCCCGCGCGCTCGGCCCGCGCGTGCGGGGCCTTGGCGCGCAGGTCGACCAGCACCTCGGGAATGTCGATGGCTACGGGGCAGACCTCGTAGCAGGCGCCGCAGAGGCTGGAGGCGAACGGCAGGGAGGCGTCCAGCTCGGTACCCATGCCGCGGAGCTGGGGGGTGAGGATGGCGCCGATCGGGCCGGGGTAGACCGAGCCGTAGGCGTGGCCGCCCGCCCGCTCGTACACGGGGCAGACGTTCAGGCAGGCCGAGCAGCGGATGCAGCGCAGCGCCTGGCGGCCCACCTCGTCGGCGAGCACGCCGGTGCGGCCGTTGTCGAGCAGCACCAGGTGGAAGTCCTGGCCCTCGACGGCGCCGGTCCACATGGAGGTGTAGGGGTTCATCCGCTCGCCGGTGGAGCTCCTCGGCAGGAGTTGGAGGAAGACCTCCAGGTCGCGCCAGGTGGGCACCAGCTTCTCGATGCCGACCACGCTGATCAGCGTCTCGGGCAGGGTCAGGCACATGCGGCCGTTGCCCTCGGACTCCAGCACCACCATGGTGCCGGTCTCGGCGACCATGAAGTTGGCGCCGGAGACGGCGACCTTGGCCGCCAGGAAGCGTTCGCGCAGGTGCACACGGGCGGCTTCGGCCAGCGCGGCGGGCTCGTCGGTCAGGCCCTCGGGGGCGGCACGGCCCCAGTCGGCCATGTGCTCGTTGAAGATCTCCCGGATCTCGGCGCGGTTGCGGTGGATCGCGGGCACCAGGATGTGGCTCGGCCAGTCGTCGCCGAGCTGGACGATGAGCTCGGCGAGGTCGGTCTCGTAGGCGGTGATGCCCTCCTTGGCCAGGTGCTCGTTGAGCCCGATCTCCTGGGTGGCCATGGACTTGACCTTGACCACCTCGCGCTCGCCGGTGGCGCGGACGAGATCGGTGACGATCTTGTTGGCTTCGGCGGCGTCGCGCGCCCAGTGCACCTTCCCGCCCGCCTTGACCACCGCCTCCTCCAGCTGGATCAGGTAGCGGTCCAGGTGGCGCAGCGTCTCGTCCTTGACGGCCTTGCCCGCGGCGCGCAGTTCCCGCCAGTCGGGCAGCTCGCCGACCGCGCTCGCCCGCTTGCCGCGGATGGTGTGGGTGGCCTTGCGCAGGTTGTAGCGGAGCTGCGAGTCCCGTACGGCCACCGCCGCGTTCTGCGGGAAACTGCCCGGCATCCCGACGAAGGTGCTCATCGTCCGGCCTCCGTCGTGGCGAGGATCTCGGCCAGGTGCATGATCCGCACCCCGGTCCGCTGCCGTCTCATCGTGCCGCCGATGTGCATCAGGCAGGAGTTGTCGGCCGCGCACAGCACCTCGGCCCCGGTGTCCATGACGTTGCGCACCTTGTCGGCGCACATGGCGGCGGAGATCTCCGCGTTCTTCACCGCGAAGGTGCCGCCGAATCCGCAGCACTCCTCCGCGCCGCCGAGCGGGACCAGTTCCAGGCCGCGCACGTTCTCCAGCAGCTTGGCCGGGCGGTCGCCCAGGTGCAGGCCGCGCAGCGAGTGGCAGGTCGGATGATAGGTGACGCGGTGCGGGAAGTAGGCGCCGACATCGGTGACCTGGAGGATGTCGACCAGGAACTCCGACAGGTCGTACACCTTGGACACCACGGGCTGGTCGCCGACCAGTTTCGGGTACTGCTCGCGGACCATCGCCGCGCACGAGCCCGACGGGGCCACCACCGCGTCGTATCCGCCGAACACCTCGGCGAAGTGGTGGGCCAGCCGTACCCCCTCCGCGCGGTAGCCGGTGTTGACGTGCATCTGGCCGCAGCAGGTCTGCGCGGCGGGGAAGTCCACGTCACAGCCCAGGCGGCGGAGCAACGACACGACCGCCCGGCCCGTGCCGGGGAAGAGTGTGTCGTTGACACAGGTGACGAAAAGGGCGACTCGCACGGCGTTCCCTCCTAGACCAGAGTATGGTCTGACCATATACCTGCCGGGGAGAGATCGGATGACTAGGAAGTTCGAGGATGTGCTCGCTCAGATCGAGCGGCGCATCGCCGAGGACGGGCTGACGGTCGGCGACCGGCTGCCCGGTGAGCGGCAGTTGGCCGAGCAGCTCCGGGTCGGCCGCTCCTCGGTGCGCGAGGCGCTGCGCGTGCTGGAGACGCTCGGCGTGCTGTCCTCGCAGGCCGGGCGCGGTCCCGACGCGGGCGCCGTGCTCACCGCCCGGCCCGACAGCCCGCTGACCGACCTGCTCCGGCTGCACCTGGGGCTGTCGAACCTGGAGCTGAGCGAGGTCGTCGACACCCGGTTGATGATCGAGCGCTGGGCGGTGGCCAGGGCCGCCCAGGCGGGGGCCGGCACCGGCGAGCTGGCCGCCGCGCTGGCCCGGATGGACGCGGCGGACGGCGCCGAGGAGTTCGTCGAGCACGACACGGCCTTCCACTGCGCCATCGCCGAGGCCTCCGGCAACCGGCTGATCGCCGCGATCATGCGGTCACTGCGCGACTCGATGCGGCGGTACGCCGTGGAGGCGGTGGAACGCCTCGGCGACACCGCCGAGCTCCGCGCCGACCACCGGCGCATCCTGGCGGCCATCGACGACGGCGACTCCGCCGAGGCGGCCGCGGCCGTCACCGACCACCTCGCCCGCGCCTATCCCGGTCACGTCTAGTCGACGGAGTCGGCGATGCGGCAGTTGGCGCCGGAGCAGGTGCGCATCATCAGCAGCCGGGCCTGCAGCCTCTGCAGCAGGCCGGGGTCGGAGATCTCGGTGATGGCGGCCAGGTTGTGCAACTGGTCGGGATCGGTGGTCAGGTCGTAGAGCTGGGTCTCGCCCGTGGCGTACTGGACATAGGTGTGGGTGTCGGTGCGGAGCGCCACGTAGGGGGGCACCGGGGTCTGGGCGGCGGACCTCGCGTTCGCCGGGCGGTAGAACTCGATCAGCGCGTTGCGCCGCCAGCGCGCCGGCCGCTCGCCGCGCAGCAGCGGGAGCAGGGAGCGGCCCTCCACGAAGGCGGGCATGGTCGCGCCGCCGAGCTCGGCGAAGGTGGGCGCGACGTCCACGGTCGAGGCCATGCTCTCGATCGCCGAGCCCGGGGCCACGCCCGGTCCTCTGACCACCAGCGGCACCTTGATCGCCTCCTCGAACGGCGTGGTCTTGCCCTGCGGAAGGCGGTGCGTGCCCAGGTGGAACCCGTTATCAGAAGCGAAGAAAATGTAGGTGTTGTCCAGCTTGCCCGATGCCCGCAGCGCGGCGACCAGGCTCCCGACCATGTCGTCCACGCCGAGCATGGCCCGCATCCTGGCGCGGTAGCGCTCGTCGATCCGCGCGATCCCCGCCGGCCCGATCAACGGCCGTTCCCGCAGCCACTCCGGCTCGTCGTCGAAGTACTCCTGGTTGAACGAGTCCGTCCTGGGCGCCTCGGCGCCGGCGAAGGCCTGGGCGTGCCGGGGCGCGGAGTTGGCCGGGTTGTGCGGGGCGATCGGGGCGAGGTAGAGGAAGAACGGGGCGTCGTCGGCCGCTCCGACGAAGTCGACGGCCTTGCGGGCGAGGACGTCCTCCAGGTAGTCCTGCGGGGCCGTGCCGTACGGCACCAGCGTGCCGTTCTCGTTGAGCGTGTAGTCGTACTCCTCGTACAGCCGCCGCACCGGCACGGCCCACTCGTTCCACCCGGGGGGCACGTACGTGGCGGGCGCGGCCTTGTCCGGGTAGTGGTTGAGGTACTTGCCCATCAACGCGGTGCGATATCCGGCGCCCTGCATCCAGGTTCCCAGAGTGGAACGTTCCAGATCTGTCTTATGGAATCGGCTGAAACCGCCTTCGGGGGCGGTGTTGGTGAGGACGCCGTGGCTGTGCACGTACTGCGAGCGCAGGATCGACGAGCGCGAGGGGCAGCACCAGGAGTTGGTGACGAAGAACCGGTCGAACGACGCGCCCTGGCGCACCAGCTCGTTGGTGATGTTGGGGAAGTTCTGCAGGGTGCCCGACTCCAGGTCGTCGGCCAGGATGAACACGATGTTCGGCCGGGGCGCGCGCACCTCGCCGATGGCGAGCGTGGGCTCGGCCGCGACCACGAGGAGCAGCAGGAGACAGACGAGGCGCCACATAACCTTCATCACAGGTCTCCTCCTCCCCGGGAGATCACGGATTGACACACGCCAACTCCCCTGAGCTAATAGAACACGTTCTACTCAGGGAGCGGCCCGATGAAGCTCGGCCTGAATCTCGGCTACTGGCAGCGCGCCGCCGACGACGCCACAGAGGTGGTTCGCACCGCCGAGCGGCTCGGCTACGACTCGGTCTGGACCGCCGAGGCGTACGGCAGCGACGCCTTCACCCCGCTGGCCTGGTACGGCGCCCGCACCTCCAGGATCAAGCTGGGCACCTCGGTGGCCCAGCTCTCCGCCCGCTCCCCCGCTGCCACCGCGATGACCGCGATGACCCTCGACCACCTCACCGGCGGCCGCCTGCTGCTCGGCGTGGGCGCCTCGGGCCCCCAGGTGGTCGAGGGCTGGTACGGCCAGCCGTTCGCCAGACCGCTGGCCAGGACCCGCGAGTACGTCGACATCATGCGCAAGGTCTGGCGCCGCGAGGAGCCGGTGACCGGCGACGGCCCGCACTACCCGCTGCCGCTGCCCGGCGGCCACGGCAAGCCGCTCAAGCTCATCACCCACCCCCTGCGCCCCGACATCCCCCTCTACCTGGGCGCCGAGGGCCCGAAGAACGTCGCGCTGGCCGCCGAACTCGCCGACGGCTGGCTCCCGCTGTTCGCCTTCCCCGCCAAGATCGGCGAGATGTACGGCGAGTCCCTCGCCACCGCCCCGAAGGACTTCGACATCGCCGCCATGGTCATGGTCGTCATCTCCGACGACGTCAGGGCCGCCCTGGACGGCGTGAAGCTGATGCTCACCCTGTACATCGGCGGCATGGGCGCCAGGAGCCGCAACTTCCACGCCGACATCATCGGCAGGATGGGCTACGCCGAGGCCGCCGAGCGCGTCCAGGCCCTCTACCTGGCGGGCCGCAGGGACGAGGCGTTCCAGGCGATCCCCGACGAGCTGGCCGACGGCATCTCCCTGGTCGGCCCACCGGGACGGATCCGCGAACGGCTCCAGCCCTGGCACGAGAGCCCCGTCACCAGCCTGCTGGTGATGGGGCCCCGCGACGAGAGGTCGCTGACCACGATCCGCGACCTGGTGCTCGGCTAGTCGGGCCGGGGAGCGGGGTCGGCGGTGACCGAGCGGAGCAGCGGCCTGCTCAGGGCGCCCGCCGCGATCACCCCGCCGAAACCGAGCCCGACGCACGCGGCCAGGGTGATCGCGCCGGTGGAGCTCATGGACCCCGACGCGAACGGCAGGGCGCAGAACGCGCCGGCCAGGATCGTGCCGCCGCCCATCACCGTCAACGGGATCAGCGTCTCGGCCCGCCTGGCCTTGTCCAGCACCTCCAGCGGAGTGCCCGCGAGGCGCAGCAGGGCGTAGGTCTGCCTGCGGTCCAGGATCGAGGAGGCGGCGGTGATCGCCGAGCTGGCGATCGCGACCAGGAACGACACCGCGAGCACGGTGATCACGCCGACCCTGATGTCGTCGAGGATCACCAGCTGCGCCTTGTCCTCCTCGGCCCTGGTCGACGCGCCGTGACCGGGCGAGACCCCCTCCAGCGCGGTGCGCGCCCGGTCCAGCGTCGCGTCGTCCGTCTTCTTCACCGCGATCGTGACCAGGCCGTCCTTGTGGGAGACCTGGGCGCCTATACCCGCCTCGTCCAGCCGCCGCTCGACCTGGGCGACGGCCGCGGCGGGCGCGGTCAGGCGCAGCTCGTCCGCCGCCCCGTCGGTGGCGAAGGCGCCGGGGCTGAGCAGGCCGATGAATCCGGCGACGAACCCCGTCATGGCGACGCCGCTGACCGTGCGCCAGCCCGCGCGCGGGTCGTCGATCAGCCGCCGCGCGGCCAGCAGCCTCGCCGGACGCCTGGCCGCGCCCGCGGTGATCCTGCCGATCATCCCGACCACCCAGGGGCCGGCCAGGTTGACGGCGAGGAAGGCCAGCCCGATCATCACCGCGACGACGCCCACCCCGGCGTTCGGGGCCACCACGGGCACGGCCGCGAGGACCACCAGCAGCACGATCATCCTGACGACGCGCATGCCCGGCGGCGTCTCCCGCTTGGCCACGCCGAGCGGGCTGACCACCACCCGGCGCAGGCCCACCACCGCCGACACCCCGACCAGCAGCGGCACGGCCACCAGGACCGCGGCCACGTTGAGCAGGCCCGGCCACAGGTCGGCGACGAACCAGCCGCCTCCGGCGATCGGGATGCCCGCCAGCAGCGGCATGACCAGCGCGTACAGCACGAAGCCGAGCAGCGCGCCCGCGAAGGCGACGATCACCGCCTCCGCCGCCGTCATGCCGACCACCTGCCCCGGGGTGGCTCCGACCAGGCGCAGCGCGGCCAGCCGCTGGTCGCGGCGGGCCACGGTGAGCCGGGCGGCGGCGCCGCCGAACACCAGCAGCGGCACCAGCATCAGCACGCTGGCGATCAGCGCGAGTGCCTGGTAGGCGATGGCGTCGTCGGTCCGCTCGCCGGTGAAGTCCGCGATGGGCGTCGGCGGGACGGCCGTTCTCATGTCGTGCGCTCGGGCGGCTGTCATCGCCGGGTCGCCGGGGGCGCGCCCGACCACGGCGACGAGCTCGTCCGGGTGGATCAGCGCCTGCTCGCCGAGTACGCCGGCGGGCTTGCCGTACCGGGCGGCGAGCTGGCCGGCGGGCAGGCTGGAGGCCAGGTCGGCGAGCGCCGGGGAGAGCCAGACCTGGCCCGGCCGCGGGAAGGTCCTCAGGCCGGGCGGCGGCGGGGCGGTCCGGCCGTCGAGCGCGGCCAGGTCGATCACCGTGATCGGCCTGCCCGCGGCGTAGTCCCTGCGCATGGCCTCCACCGCGACGGGCTTGCCGGACTTGACCGGGTTGCGCCAGGCCTCCCGCTCGGCCCTGTCCTGGAAGGCGAAGTTGGCCGCGACCGTGAACAGCAGCAGCGTCGTCGAGACGGCCACCGCGGCCAGCGTGAGCGAGCTGCCCAGCAGGCCGCGCCGGCCGCCGCCGCGCAGCAGCCGCCAGCTCAGCGCGAGCGAGGTCTTCACGCGCGCACCCCCGGCAGCAGGTGGCCGTCGCGGACCTCCACCGTACGGTCGCACCAGCCGGCCACGCCGGGGTCGTGCGTCACCACGATCAGCGAGGCCCCGTTGTGCTTGGTCGCCTCCACCAGCAGCCGCATCGTGTCGTGGCCGGTCGTCTGGTCGAGCGCGCCGGTCGGCTCGTCGGCGAACACCACGGCGGGCTTGGTCACCAGCGCCCTGGCGATCGCCACCCGCTGGGCCTGGCCGCCGGACAGCTCGCCCGGCCTGCGGGTCTCCATGCCGCCCAGGCCGAGGGGGGCGAACCAGTCGCGGGCCTGCCGTACCGCCTGGGCTCTGGGCAGGCCGCCGAGCATCAGGGGCAGCGCCACGTTCTCGTCGGCGGGCAGCTCCGGCAGGAGCTGGCCGAACTGGAAGACGAAACCGAACCGGGTCCGGCGCAGCGCGCTGCGCTCGCGTTCGCGCATCGCGTCGATGCGCGAGCCCAGCAGGTGCACCTCACCGGAGTCCGGCTTCATGATCCCGGCCAGGCAGTGCAGCAGCGTCGACTTGCCCGATCCGCTCGGGCCCATGATCGCGACGGCCTCGCCCGCGGCCACCGCGATGTCCACTCCGGCCAGTGCCCTGACCCTGTCTCCGAACGTCTTCGTCAGCGCCCGTCCCGCAAGTACCTCACTCATGACCAGGACTCTCCCGCGCACGCTCCGGTCGCCGTATCGGCCGGGCGTCCGATGCCCCTCGGCCGAACGGCCGATCTCTAAGCTGTCAAAGTGACTATTCGCGTGCTCATCGCCGACGACCAGGAGCTGGTCCGCACCGGCTTCCAGATGATCCTCGACGCCCAGCCGGACATCGAGGTGGTGGCGGCCGTGGCCGACGGGGCCGACGCCGTCGAGGCGGCCAGGCGGCTGCGGCCGGACGTGTGCCTGCTCGACATCCGCATGCCCAGGCTCGACGGGCTCGAGGTGACGCGCATTCTGGCCGGTCCCGGGGTGGAGAGCCCGATGCGGGTGGTCATCGTCACCACCTTCGACCTGGACGAGTACGTCTACGGCGCGCTGCGGGCCGGGGCGGCCGGGTTCCTGCTGAAGGACAGCGGGCCGACGCTGCTGATCGAGGCGATCAGGGCCGCGGCGGCGGGCGACGCGCTGGTGTCGCCGTCGGTGACGGTACGGCTGCTGCAGCATCTGGCCCACCCGCGCACGGGAAACGGATCCCAGTCGCCGAACGATCCGCTGACCGAGCGGGAGCTGGACGTGGTGCGGCTGGTGGCCCGGGGCAGGACCAATCAGGAGGTGGCCGGGGAGCTGTTCGTGTCGCTGTCGACGGTCAAGACGCACCTCGGCAGCATCCAGGTCAAGCTCGGCGCCCGGAACCGGGTGGAGATCGCCGCGTGGGCGTGGGAGTCCGGCGTGGTGAGCTGATTAAGCAGGTGGCTGTCGGGATAAAAGTGAATCAGAACCTCAGCGCATGTCCGGGGGGAGAGATTCGTGCGCTTTACCCCGTCACCACCGAAAAGGCCCGCCACCGCCGCCGTCTACCTGACCCTCGCCGCCCAGCTCGCCGCCATGACCGCGCTCGTGCTCTTCGAGGAGGTCCGCGGCCGTCGCCTGGCGGCCGAGATCGCCTCCCTCGGCGGCGATCCGCGCTCCCCTGGCGCGGAGGCCCTGGTCGGCGCCGTCACGCTGTTCGCCGTGCTGATGATGCTGCTCGTCGGCACCACCGTCGCGGCGTCCGCCGCCTACCTCACCTGGCTCGTCCGCGTCCGCCAGGCCAACTCGCGCACGGCCACGGCCGCTCCGGTGGCGGCCGGGTGGCTCATTCCGGGCGTCAACCTGATCGCCCCGGCCCTGCTGGTGGACGAGGTGTGGCGGGGCGCCCAGCCCCCGCTCGACCGCCGCCACCGCTGGCTGGCGCTGCTGGGGGCGTGGTGGCTGAGCTGGCTGACGGCCCTGTCCCTGGTGGTGGTACGGCTCCCGCTGGACGCGGGGGCGGGCGAGCTGACCGGGCTGAGCGGCGTGGAGCTTGCGGCCACCACCGTGGCGGCCCTGCTGTGCGCGCTGACCGTCCGCGAGATCACCCGCATCCAGACGGCCCCCTCCCGCCAGCGCTTCCACTCCCTCCGCCCCCCGCCCCGCTCCCTGTCCGCCTTCCGCCGCACCCCGCTGGAACCCTCCGGCACGGCGGAGGGCTAGCGCCTCTCCTACGCCGCGGCCGGTCCGGAGCTGCCCTGGCTGGCGTGCCAGAGCCGGCGGGGCGGGTCGACGACGCCAGGGGCGGGGCCGATGTCGGCGTAGGGGGACAGGCGGAAGCCGTTGGCGTACTCGATCTGACGGCCGCCGACGGCCTGGTCGGGCTGCGGGACGCGGTCGAGGAGGGCGCGGACCGCCGCCAGGCCGCCTGAGCGCCAGGCGGCGTCCAGGTCGACCAGGTTCCAGCAGTCGACGGCACGCATCGACACGGCCCGGGAGCCGGTGCGGCGGATCACCCCCCTGGCGACCATCAGCCACGAGCCGAACACCGTCGCCGCGCACCTGCCCTGGACCGACTCGAAGAACGTCAGGTCCACCGGGCCGGTCGAGTCGTCCAGGGTGGTGAAGATGACGCGCTGGCCGGAGCGTACGGCCGGCGTCTGGGTGGCCACCTTCACCCCCGCGACCAGGATCTCCGCGCCGTTGCGCTGGTCGAGGAGCTCGCTGGAACGCACCACCCCGATGGCGTCGAGCAGCTCGTCGTGGAAGCTGATCACGTGGCGGCTGACGTCGATGCCGAGGATCTCCAGCTCGGCCTCGACCATCTCGGTCTCCGTCATCTCGGGCAGCTCGCCGGGCTCGATCCGCTCGGCGAACCCGAGCGGAAGCTGGACGGCCTGCCGCGCGGGCGCGTCGCGCTGGTTGGGGACGTAGCCCTTCTTCCTGCCCGCGCCGCCCTTGACACCCGTCGCCGAGGCGCGTTCCAGGACGCCGACCTGGGCGATCAGATCGCGGCGGGTCAGCTCGCCCGGCCGCCAGCGCGGGCCGCCAGGCCGCAGGCCGTGCACCGCGTCGAGGCCGCCCACCTGGACGATCCGCTCCATGATCGGCCGCGAGGGCCTGGCCCGGTCCCAGAAGTCGGCCAGCGAGGTGTACGGCTGCCCGGCGACCATCCGCTCCACCTCGGCCTCGCTCACCCCCTTGACCCCGGAGAACGGCACCCGCAGGGCGTACCCCCGCCCGAGCTCCCCGGCCCGGAACTCCCGCACCCGCCGGGCCGGCGTCTCGGCGCCGGGCTCCAGCAGGTCCTCGGGCCGGACGCGGACCGACAGGGCCGGGCCGACGCGTTCCACCCGCCACTCCCGGCCCGACCTGTTGATGTCCAGCGGCAGGATCTCCACCCCGCACTGCCGCGCCTCGTCGATGATCACCCGCTGCGGGTACATCCCCGGCTCGTGGGTGAGCACCCCGGCGAAGAACGCGGCCGTGTGGTGCCGCTTGAGCCACGCCGACTGGTAGGTGGGCAGCGCGAACGCCGCCGCGTGCGCCTTGCAGAACCCGAACGCCCCGAACGCGTCGAGCACCTTCCACGCCTTCCGCACCGTCCGCTCGTCGAACCCGTTGTCGAGGGCGAGCGGCTCGAACCAGGACTTCACCTTCTCCCGCCCCTCGGCGGTGGCCAGCGTGCGCCGCATCCGCTCGGCGAACGACAGGGTCCGCCCGGTCATCACCTCGATGACCTTGAGCACCTGCTCGTGGAAGACGACCACCCCGTGGGTCTCTTTGAGCGCCCCGCGCAGCCGCTCGTGCGGATAGTACGGCTGCCGCCACCCGTGCCTGGCCTCCAGGTACGGCGTGACCATGTCGGAGTTCACCGGCCCCGGCCGGAACAGCGAGATGTCCACGATCAGGTCGTGCATCGTGCGCGGCTCCAGCTTGGCGACGAGCTCCCGCTGCCCCGGCGACTCGATCTGGAAACACCCGAGGGTACGGCTGGCGCAGATCATGTCGTAGGTGTCCTGGTCGTCGTGCGGAACCGAGTCCAGCTCGACCTCGAGGTCGTCGACGCGCCTGATCTCACCCAGCGTGTACGCCATCGCCGACTGCATCCGCACGCCGAGCACGTCCAGCTTGAGCAGCCCCGCCTCCTCCACGTCGTCCTTGTCGAACTGCGACATCGGGAACTCCAGCAGGCTGCGCTCCACCGGGGTGCGGTCACGCAGCGCCGAGTTGCCGATCAGCACCCCGCACGGGTGCAGCGCGATGTGCCGGGGCAGCCCGTCGAGCTTCTCGGCGAGCCGGAAGACGCGTTCCAGCCCGCCGTCGCCGAGGCGGCTCTCGCGCAGCTCGGGCAGGTCGCTCAGGGACGCGGTGATCTGGCGGGCGCGGATGTGCGGGAAGGCCTTGGCGATGGCGTCGATCTCGTGCGGCGGCAGCCCCATGGCCCCGCCCACGTCGCGGATGGCGCTGCGCGCCCGGTAGGTCTCCATCATGGAGACGCAGGCCACCCGTGCCTCGCCGTACCGGTCGTAGATCGCCTTGTAGCAGTCGAGGCGGCGGGCGGATTCCACGTCCACATCGATGTCGGGCAGGCCGATGCGGCCCTCGGACAGGAAGCGCTCCATCAGCAGGCCGTGGTCCAGCGGGTTGACCTCGCCGATCCTGAGCAGGTAGTTGACCAGGCTGCCCGCGCCCGAGCCGCGGATGGCGCAGCGGACGCCCATCTGCCGGATCATGTCGGTGATACCAGCCACCGCCACGAAATATCCGGACAGGCGTTTCCGCTCGATGATCCGCAGCTCCTCCTCCAGCCGGGTGCGCGCGTGCTCGTCGCGGTCGAGGCCGCGCTCGTGCAGGCCGTCGAGGACGCGGTGGCGCAGCAGCGGCACCGGGTCGCCGCCGATCTCGGGCAGGTGCAGGTTGTGCGGCTCGGGCCCGCGCAGCGGCAGCAGCTCCAGCGGGTCGACGGCGCACGCCTCGGCCAGCCGCCTGGTGGTGTGCAGCAGGCGGCCCACCCGCCGCTCGTCGCCGCCGCAGACCTTGTAGGCGACCTGCCCCATCTCCTCGCCGCTCTTGAGGTAGGCGTGCGAGGTGGACCGCTCCAGGTGCCGGGGGTGCAGCGGGACGAGCTGGCGAGCCGCGTCGAGCACGTCGCCGACCTGGTGGTCGGCCGGGTCGAGGTAGCGGGCCGCGTTGGTGAGTACGGCGGGCACGCCCGCCGCCTCGGCCAGGGCGAGCATGCGCACGGCGGTGATGGCGTCGCGGTAGCCGTACTGGTCGACCAGCTCGATCACCACGCCCGGGACCAGTGACCGCCAGCGGTTCAGCAGCGCCCCGGCCTGCTCATCGCGGCGGGCCGCCACCGCTCGCCCGACGTCCGACCTCGGCCCGAGCAGCACGACCAGCCCGTCACGCTCCCCGAAACCGTCGGAGCCGGCCGCGCCGGACCAGGAGCCGACCAGCTCGCGGGTCACCCTGGGCTCGCCGCGCGCGCCCGAGTGGTGGGCGGCGGTGACCAGCCTGGCCAGCCGCGACCAGCCGCCCGACCGGGCCAGCACGGTGACCCGGTCCTCGGCGTCGGGCCCGGTCCGCGGGCGCGCCTCCCGGGACGCGGGGGCGCGCGACGCGGGATCCCGGGACGCGGAGGGGGCCAGGGCGAAGTCGACGCCGAAGACCGGGCGGATGCCGGCGTCCGCGCAGGACTGGGCGTGCTTGATCGCGCCGTAGAGGCCGTCGCGGTCGGTCAGCGCGAGGATGTCCATGCCGTGCTCGGCCGCCCGGCGCACCAGCGCCTGCGGAAAGGCGGTGCCGTAGCGCATGGAGTAGGCCGAGGCCACGTGCAGGTGCGGGAATCCGGCCATCAGTCCCACGACCTCATCAGCAGCCAGCCGCCGCTCGCGCTGTCGAAGCGCAGCTCGTAGGAACCGACCTCGCGCCCGGGACTGGCCTCGATCCGCCAGAACCGGCGCTCGCCGGGATCCCCCTCGGTGGTCTTCCACCACTCGCGGGCCACCACCCAGTGATCCAGGACGCGCCTGACCAGATACAGCCGGTCACGCCAGACGAACTGGGTGGGCTGCCCTTCGCGGGTCCACACCTCGATCGGATCGCCATAGAGTCTGCTCAAGACGTCTCTTCTTCCCGGGGCTCCTGATGGATCTCTCGTGAGCCACCCGGGGGAAGGCGGGTGCTATGTATCGAACATATGTTCTTACGCGCCGAAGCGCAAGTCACCCGCCTGGCGGATCAGCGGGTTGGCGCCGATCGAGTTGCGGACGCTGAAGGCCACGCTGCCCGCCCGGTAGCGGTCGTCGGACCACTCGACGGGGCGGCCCTCGTGCGTGGTGGTGATCCGGCGCTGGCGCAGCAGCGGGCTGCCGCGCCGTACGCCCAGCAGGGCCGCGTCCCGGGTGCCCGCGGCGACCGCGTCGAGCAGGTGCTCGCCGTAGGCGAAGACCACGCCGGCCGTGTCGTAGAGCGCCTGGGTGATCGACTCGCAGTCGGCGGGGACCGCCTCGACGGCGGCGGCGATCCAGTCGGCGTACACGGTCCGCTCGACGAGGACGGGCTCACCCTCCAGGGTGCGCAGCCGCAGGACGTCGAGCACCGTGTCCGAGCCGAGCCGCCCGGCCTCGGCGCCGCGGGCGGGCCTGCGCCGCTGGGCGATCACCTGGCCGCCCACCCGGTAGCCGTTCGAGCGCGCCCACTGGGCGAAGCTGTGCAGCTCGGCGAAGCTCTGGCTGCGCTCACCGCCCAGCACGATGCGCCTCGCCCCCTGGCGGGAGCCGACCAGGCCCTCGGCGGCGAGGACCGCGACGGCCTGCCGTACGGTGCCCCGCGCGGCCGAGTAGCGCGCAGCCAGGTCGGCCTCGGAGGGAAGCTGCGAACCCACCGGGTGGACGCCGCCCACAATGTCGTCGCGCAGCTCAGCGGCGATCCGTTCATAGCGCGCGGCCATTCCCGACTCCTCACGTTCATGAAAGAGCAATCTTTATGCGACTAACTAGGGCTGGCCTTGTTTGTACAGGTTCCCATACCGTTCGTTCCACACCCCCGAGAGTGGAGGCGTCGTGTTCACACCCCGCGCCCGCATCGCCGGCCTCATCGCAGCCCTCACCGTCGTCTCCGCGGCCTGCGGCGCCGCGCCGACCGCCACGCAAACAACAGCAGAAGGCGGGGTGAACGCGAAAACCGCCACATCGGCCGCCGATTTCGGCGGCTTTGACAAACTCGTCGAAGCGGCCAAGAAAGAAGGCAAGCTTCACGTCATCGCGCTCCCGCCCGACTGGGCCAACTATGGCCAGATCATCAAAACATTCGGCGAGAAATACGGCATCGCGATCGAGAGCGAGGATCCCGACGCGGCCAGCGCCGACGAGATCAACGCGGTGAAGACCCGCAAGGGCCAGGACCGCGCCCCCGACGTCCTCGACCTCGGCCAGGCGTTCGCGATCAGCGGGGCCAAGGATGGCCTGTTCGCCCCGTACAAGGTGCAGACCTGGGACAAGATCCCCGAGGGGCAGAAGGAGCCGACCGGGCTCTGGTTCAACGACTACGGCGGCTACGTGTCGATCGGCTGCGACGCCAAGAAGATCACCACCTGCCCGAAGACGTTCGCCGACCTGCTCAAGCCCGAGTACAAGGGCAAGGTCGCGCTGAACGGCAACCCGAACAAGTCGGGCTCGGCCTTCGCCGGCGTCTACGCCGCGGCCCTGGCCAACGGCGGCTCCTTCGACGACATCCAGCCCGGCCTCCAGTTCTTCAAGAAGCTCAAGGACACGGGCAACTTCAACCCCGTCGAGACCACGCTCGCGACGATCGAGAAGGGCGAGACCCAGATCTCCCTCGACTGGGACTACAACAACGCCGCCTACGCCCCGAAGATGGCCGAGAAGGGCCTGGACTGGCAGGTGGTCGTCCCCTCCGACGGGCAGTACTTCCAGATGTACGCCCAGGCGATCAACAAGGACGCCCCGCACCCGGCCGCCGCCCGCCTGTGGATGGAGTTCCTCTACAGCCCCGAAGGCCAGAACCTCTACCTGGGCGGCTTCGCCCGTCCGGTGCTGCTGCCCGCGATGACCGCCGACGGCTCGGTCGACCAGGCCGCCGCCGGCAAGCTGCCCCAGGTCCAGGGAGAGCCGAGCTTCCCGACCTCCGAGCAGGTGGACAAGGCGAAGGCCGCGCTGGCAAGCGGCTGGGACGCCGCGATCGCCGGTTGATCGTGGCTCGGTCCAGGGGCTGGCTCGGCGCGCTGCCGCTGCTCGTCTTCGCCGGGCTCGTCTTCGGCTTCCCGGCGATCGCGATCCTCGGCGGCACGTTCACCGTGCAGGGCTCGCCGAGCCTGCGGAACCTCACCCAGAGCCTGAGCGGCGGCAACCTGACCTCGCTCGCCGGCAGCGTCCAGGTGTCGGCCGTGGTGGCCGGCGCCGGGGCGGTGCTCGGCACCTTCCTCGCCTACGCCGTGGTCACCTCCAGGTTCCGGGCGCTGCGCGAGGCGGTGCTGACCGCCTCGGGCGTGCTGGCCAACTTCGGCGGGGTGCCGCTGGCGTTCTTCTGGGTGGCCACGCTCGGCAACTCCGGGGTGATCAGCGGGCTGCTGGGCCTGCCCTCCGGCGCGCTGTACACCTTCTGGGGCCTGGTCGTGGTCTACCTCTACTTCTCCATCCCGCTGATGGTGCTGGTCATGGCGCCCGCGCTGGACGGCCTGCGCCCGCAGTGGCGCGAGGCCGCGGCCGGCGGCGGGGCCACGGCCTGGCAGTACTGGCGCTACGTCGGCCTGCCGGTGCTCACCCCCGCCCTGCTGGGCGGGGTGGTGCTGCTGTTCGGCGGGGCGTTCGCGGCCTACGCGACGGCCGCCGCCATGGGCGCGGGCACCGTCGTGCCGCTGGTCACGCTGAAGATCGCCAGCGCGCTGACCGGAGACGTGCAGATCGGCTTCGAGAACGTGGCGCTGGCGCTCAGCCTCGACATGGTGGTGATCGCGGGCCTGGTCATGGCCGTGTACCTGCCGCTGCAGAAGAGGAGCACCCGATGGCTGCGCTAGCGTCCGTGACGGGCGTCCCCGAGGCGGCCGAGCCACCGCCGCCGCCACCGCGCGCGGGCCGGCCGCGGGTGTGGCGCGGGATCGTGCTCGTCCTGGCCGCCGCCTACTTCCTGGTGCCGCTGGTCACCTCCTTCTGGTTCACGGTCTACAACGACATGACCGGATTCTCCCTGTCCACCTACACCGACCTGCTGGTCGCCGAAGGCTTCGGCCGCTCGCTCGGGCTGTCGCTGGGGCTGGCCGCGGCGACCATCGTGCTGGTGCTGGCGCTGACCCTGCCCGCGATGCTGGCCGTACGGCTCAGCGCGCCGCGGCTGCGGCCGGTCATGGAGGTGGTCTGCACGCTGCCGCTGGTGGTGCCGCCGATCACGTTCGTCACCGGGATCGGCAAGTCGCTGCAGGTGGGCGGCGAGGTTCTGGCGCCCACCCCGTTCTGGGCCACGCTGATCGCGATCCAGGACCCCGCCTTCCCGATCGTGCTGGTGCTCGCCTACGTGATGCTGGCGCTGCCGTTCGTCTACCGGTCGCTGGACGCGGGCCTGGCCACGATGGACGTGCGGACGCTGGTCGAGGCGGCCCGCAACCTGGGCGCGTCCTGGCCGCAGGTGATCTTCCGGGTGGTCGTGCCGAACCTCCGCTCGGCGCTGGCCAGCGCCTCCTTCCTCACCCTCGCCCTGGTCCTCGGCGAGTTCACCGTGGCCAGGCTGCTCGGCTACCAGCCGTTCTCGGTGTGGATCGTCACCATCTCCGGGTCGCAGGCGCAGCTCTCGGTGGCCGCCTCGGTGCTCAGCCTGCTGCTGACCTGGCTGCTGCTGCTCGTCGTGTCCACCGCCTCCGGAAGGAAACGCTCGTGACCGCCCAAGTGGAGTTCAGGGGACTGCGCCGGGTCTTCGGCCGGACGGTCGCGCTGGACGGGCTCGACCTGACCATCGCCGCCGGCGAGCTCGTCGCGCTGCTCGGCCCCTCGGGCTGCGGCAAGACGACGGCGCTGCGCTGCGTGGCCGGGTTCGAGCACCCCGACTCCGGCGCGGTGCTGGTGGACGGCAAGGACATCACCGGGGTGCCCGCCAACAAGCGGGACGCCGGCATGGTGTTCCAGTCCTACTCGCTGTTCCCCAACCTGAACGCCCGCGACAACGTCGCCTTCGGCCTGCGGGTCCGCAAGGTCCCGGTGGCCAGGCGGCACGCGCGCGCCGCCGAGCTGCTGGAGCTGGTCGGCCTGCCCGCGCACGCCGACCGCTACCCCCACCAGCTCTCCGGCGGCCAGCAGCAGCGCGTCGCGCTGGCCAGAGCCCTCGCCCTCGAACCCAGCGTCCTGCTGCTCGACGAGCCGCTTTCCGCCCTGGACGCCAAGGTACGCGTCACACTCCGCGAGGAGATCCGCCGCCTCCAGCTCGACCTCGGCATCACCACCGTCTTCGTCACCCACGACCAGGAGGAGGCCCTGTCGATCGCCGACCGCGTCGCGGTCCTCCGCAACGGCCGCCTGGAACAGTGCGGCACCCCCGCCGAGGTGTACGGCAGGCCGGCCACCCCGTTCGTCGCCGAGTTCGTCGGCACCATGAACCACCTGCCCGGCCGCCTGTCCGGCGACCAGGTGACGGTGCTCGGCCAGCTCCTGCCGGTGGACGGCGAACCCGGGGAGACGCCGGAGGTGGACGTACTGATCCGCCCCGAGGCCGTCCTCGTCGAACCCGACGCCGACGGCCGCGCCGAGGTCGTCACCGTGTCGTTCCGCGGCGCGTCGGCCCGGCTGCGGATCGCACTGGGGGGCGGCGAGGTGCTGTCCGACGTGCCAGGCCACGAGGCGGTACGGCTGACGCCCGGCACCCGGGTCACCGTGCGGCTGGTCTCACGACCTGTCCTGGTGGCCCCACGCACCTCCACCGCACCCACACCCGCCGCCGAACCGTCCCCCGGGGCCTCGGGCGAAGTCGGCGGGGATGCCGCGCGTGCCGGATAGGCCATGCGTGCCGGGTGGGGCGAGTATGCCAGGTGGGGCGCGTATGCCGGATAAGTCTGGCGAGCGACCGCTGGCGGTGCTGCTCGACATGGACGGCACCTTGGTGGACACCGAGGGCCTGTGGTGGGCGGCCACCTCCTCCGTCGCCCACTCCCTCGGCACCTCCCTCTCCCCCGACGACACTCCACACGTCCTGGGCCGAACCGTGGAGGACACCGCCGCATTCCTCCTCACCCTGGTCCCCCATACCTCCCCCTACCCCTTCGGTTCCCCCGACTCCTCCGGCTCCCATGGCTCCCCCGGCTCCCATAACTTCCCTGGTTTCCATGGCTTCCCCGGTTCCCTGGACGAGACCGTCCGGCGGCTCACCGCCTCCTTCGCCTCCCTGGTCGGGCAGGGTGTGCGGGTGTTCCCCGGCGTCCACGCCCTGCTCGGCGAGCTGTCCCGGGCCAATGTCCGCACCGCCCTGGTGAGCGCCTCCCCCCGGGAGATCGTCGACCTGGTCCTCCCCGTCCTCGGGCACCCATTCGACCTGGTCCTGGCCGCCGAGGACACCGCGCGCGGCAAGCCGTACCCAGACCCCTATCTCGAAGCCGCGAAGCGGCTGAGCGTGCCCCCGGAGCGCTGCGTCGCCGTCGAGGACAGCCCCACGGGCATCGCCGCCGCCACGGCCGCGGGCTGTCAGGTGATTGCGGTCTCCCCTGAGAAAGATGACGAGAGCTTGCATTTTCAAGCCCTGTTGGAGCGAATCTCTTCACAAGTGGGCCTGTAAGTGTAGGCTAAGAGCAGCTTAACCAGGGAGCTTGTCATGTTGTTGCGCTTCAGGGTGGCCAATCATCGGTCGATCCGCGACGAGCAGACCCTCTCGTTCATGGCGGTTCCACGCCGGGGGGAGCCGAAGCAGCTTTCGACCGTCCGCGCCGCAGGGGTCTACGGGGCGAACGCGTCCGGCAAGTCCAACGTCCTCGACGCACTCCGATGGATGATCTCCGCTGTCCAGGTCTCGCATCGGCAATGGGACCCTGCCGGGGGCATCCCACACCGACATTTCAAGCTTTCCGCCACCGGAGCAGACACACCATCCTTCTACGAGCTGGACTTTCTCCACGAGAACGTCCGTTACTCCTACGGGTTCGAGGTCAACGGCTCGCAGGTGCTGGCCGAGTGGCTCAACAGCTTTCCCCATGGCAGGACCAGGAAGCTGTTCGACCGCTCAGGTCCCGGGGAGATCGACTTCGGGCGTGGGCTCGTCGGCGAGACGGAACGCATCCGGCGCCTCACCCGCCCCAACTCCCTCTACCTCTCCTGCGCGGCGTCTAACAACCACCCCCTGTTGAGTTCGCTACACGAGCACCTGACCAGCCACGTGCTCTTCGCTCAGCACGGCGAGCACGACGAAAAGGTGCGGTTGCTCCTCGCGAAGACCCTGCTGGCCGACCCAGCGATCGCGCCCACCATGAACCAGTTGCTCAGAATCGCCGACCTCGGCCTGGAGGCGGCGGAGATCGTCGAGGTCCCGCTGCCCCCACGGAGCGAGGAGATCCTCCAGCATCTGTCCACGATCGAGGACCTCGGCCCATTCCCACCGGACACACTGGACGAACTCCGCAAGGAAATCCGCCTGCGCAGGCCAGGAGGGCATGCTCTTCGCCTACGGGAGGAAAGTGCAGGCACACGCGTGTGGCTGTCCCTCCTGGGGCATTCGCTGGCCGCCCTCGGGAGTGGCGGGATGCTGGTCGCCGACGAGATCGACTCGAATCTGCATCCGCTGCTCAGCTCAACCTTGATCCGCATGTTCAAGGATCCCGTCGTCAACAGGACGAACGCCCAACTCCTCTTCGCCTCCCATGACACCACGCTGCTCGGCTCCATGCTCGATGACCAGATTCTGGAACGGGACGAGGTGTGGTTCACGGAGAAGGACGAATCCGGCGCGACGCGCCTCTACTCGCTGGCCGAGTTCACTCCTCGGCGTGACGAGAACGTCGAGCGGGGCTACCTCCAGGGGCGCTATGGCGCGGTGCCGTACCTCAGCTTCGACAACATCCGCGAACTCTTCACGGAAAGGCCGCTGTCGACGCCATGAGCCCTCTGGGTGCTCTATCACTTCGAGCAGGCTGGGAGGGCCGCGCGATGACACCACTGCCCGATCTGTAGGTGTTGTCGCTAAGCTGACGCCCCGTGAACCAGATCGGGCGCTACAGGCTGCTGAGTCTGCTGGGCAGGGGTGGGATGGGTACCGTCCATCTCGCCGAGGATCCTTCCGGCATGCAGGTCGCGATCAAGGTGATCAACCCGGAGTTCTCCCAGCACGAGCAGTTCCGCATGCGGTTTCGCCGGGAGGCGGACGCGGCGCGCCGGGTGAGCAGGTTCTGCACGGCGGCGGTGCTGGAGGCGGCGCTCGACGGGGACCAGCTCTACGTGGTGACCGAGTACGTTCCGGGGCCCAATCTGGAGCAGGCCGTTCAGCAGTCGGGGCCGTTGCGGGGGTCCAGTCTGGACGCGCTGGCGGTGAGTGTGGCGACGGCGCTGACCGCGATCCACTCCGCGGGGGTCGTGCACCGCGACCTCAAGCCGTCCAACGTGCTGCTCTCGCCCGTCGGCCCCAGGGTGATCGACTTCGGGATCGCCCGCGCGCTGGACACCCTCGGCGGCATCACCGGCACCGGCGAGCTGGTCGGCACGCCCCGCTACATGGCGCCCGAGGTGCTGCGCGGCGACCCGGTCTCCCCGGCCTGCGACGTGTTCTCCTGGGGCTGCCTGATCGCGTACGCCGCCAGCGGCAAGGCCCCGTTCGGCGGCGACTCCCTGCCGTCGGTCATCTACCAGGTGATGAACACCGACCCGGTGCTCGACGACGTCGATCCGGGGCTGCGCGGGCTGGTCATCGCGGCGCTGAACAAGGATCCCGCGCAGCGGCCGACGGCACAGCAGCTGCTCGACCGGATGGTGGGGCGGTCGGCGGCGCCGGAGCAGGCGGCGCACACGGTCCAGGTGGCCTGGCAGCAGGGCACCGCCCAGTACACCGCGTCCCAGCCGCCCCCGGCCGGGACGCACGCGGGGCCGGGCGGCGGGAGTGACCGGGCGCGCGGGGGCAGGCTGATGGTGGGGCTCGCCGTCGCGGCGGCGCTGGTCGTGGGCGGCGGGGTGGGGTTGTGGGCGCTGCTGTCACCTGGCGGGCCACCCGAGCTGCCTGTGCTGTATCAGGAGGACTTCACCCAGACCACGGGCGGCTGGAACGGCACCTACGACCCGGACGACACCACCAGCTACGGCTACAACACCGCGAACGGCACCTACGGCCTCGACGTCGACTCAGAGTACGAGGAGCGGTGGGCCGAAGCGCCGATCCCCTTCGTGCCGAAGAAGCCCGAGTCCCAGGATCCGTCGGCCACGCCGACGCCGCTCACGCCCACGACCCTGCTCATCGGCGTCGACGCGACGGTCAGACAGCACAAGGGCAACGGCGAGTACGGCGTCTACTGCCGCGGCGGGGACGGCACCCCGTCGGCGGTGGGGTACGAGTTCGTGCTCGACACCGCCGGGAACGCGCGCATCAGGCGCATCTTCAACGGGGCGGGCGGCAACCTGGCCAAGCCGGAGAAGGTCGACGAGCTGCAGGGCAAGGCCCGCATCGAGGCCTCCTGCGAGCAGAACGGCACCGGCGTACGGCTGACCATGTGGGTCAACGGCGAGCGGATTCACCAGGTCGACGACCCGAACGGGCTGGAGAACGGCGAGATCGGCGTGTTCAGCCGCATCCCCAAAGGCAGCGAGTCGCTGCTCAAGATGTCCTACGACGACTTCGAGCTCCGCGGCGACAAGCAGGACGCCACCAAGTAACCGCGCTAAGGAGTGACTGATGGCTATTGACGAGATCCAGGTGTCCGATGCGGACGCCGGGCCGTACGGGATCGTGGTGGGGCCCGATCGGGCGCTCTGGTTCACCTTGGTCCATCGTGGCGCGGTCGGCAGGCTGGGGGACGGCGGTGAGGTCACCGTGTATCCGCTCGACCCGGCCGACGGCGGCCCCACCGTGATCGCCGCGGGGCCGGACGAGGCGTTGTGGTTCACCGAGTTCAAGGGGGACCGGATCGGCAGGATCGGTACGGACGGTGCGATCAGCGCCTTCCCGGTGCCGGGCGCGGGGCCGTACGGCATCGCGGCCGGAGCCGACGGCGCGCTGTGGTTCACCGCGATGCGCACCGACCGGATCGGCCGGATCACCACCGACGGCACGGTCACCGGCTACGACCTGCCGGTCAAGGGCGGGATGCCGTCCATGATCGCCGCCGGGGCGGACGACGGGCTGTGGTTCACCCTCAACCAGGGCAACGCGATCGGCCGGATCGGACTGGACGGCGAGATCGTGATCCACCCGCTGCCCACGGAGGGCGCCGCGCCCGTCGGCATCACGGCGGCCGGGGACGGGGCGATGTGGTTCGTGGAGATCGGCGCGGGTCAGATCGGCCGGATCGAGCCGGATGGGAAGATCGAGGAGTTCCCGCTGCCCGACCGCGCGGCCAAGCCGCACGCGATCGTGTCGGGGCCGGGCGGCGGCTGCTACTTCACCGAGTGGGGCGCCAACCGGGTCGGCTGGATCACGGGGTACGGCGTGGTCGAGGAGTACGACCTGCCCACCGCCGGGTCCGAGCCGCACGGCATCACGATCGGCCCCGACGGCGCCGTGTGGACGGCCCTGGAGATCGGCGCCCTGGCGCGAATCGCCTGACCCGGCGGAATCCCGATCTACGGGCGGGGGTTCACTAGAGGTATGCGTGCCATCGTCATCACCGCCCACGGCGGACCCGAGGTCATGGAGTACACCGAGCACCCCGACCCCGCGCCGGGGCCCGGTGAGGTGCTGATCGACGTCGCGGCGAGCGGCGTCAACTTCATCGACGTCTACCAGCGCTCGGGCGCCTATCCGCTCTCCCTGCCCAGCCAGCTCGGCTCCGAGGGGGCGGGTACGGTCGCCGCCGTCGGCCCGGACGTCACCGGCCTCGCGGTCGGCGACAAGGTCGCCTGGGTCAACGAGCTCGGCAGCTACGCGAGCAGGGCGGTCGTCTCCGCCGACCGGGTGGTGCCCGTGCCCGAGGGCGTACCCGTCGAGCTGGCGGCGGGCGCGCTGCTGCAGGGCCTCACCGCCCACTACCTCACCCACTCCACCCACGAGGTGAAGGCGGGCGACACGGTCCTGGTGCACGCCGCCGCGGGCGGCATGGGCCTGCTGCTCACCCAGCTCGCCAAGCTGCGCGGAGCCACCGTGATCGGCACGGTCTCCAGCGAGGAGAAGGAGAAGCTCGCCCGCGACGCGGGCGCGGACGAGGTCTTCCGCTATGACGGCTTCGTCGAGGCGGTCAAGGGCGTCGCGCCGGGCGGCGTCGACGTGGTGTACGACGGGGTCGGCGCCGCCACCTTCCTCGGCGGCCTCGACGTGCTGCGCCCGCGCGGCCTCATGGCCCTGTACGGCGCGGCCAGCGGCCCGGTCCCGCCCTTCGACCCGCAGGTGCTGAACAGGAAGGGCTCGCTCTTCCTCACCCGCCCGAGCCTGGTGCACCACGTCGCCACCCGCGAGGAGCTGCTGTGGCGGGCCGGCGACCTGTTCCGGCTGATCGCCTCGGGCGAGCTGAAGGTCAGCGTGTCGCGCCGGTACTCGATGTCCGAGGCGGGCAGGGCGCACGAGGACCTGGCGGGGCGCCGTACGACCGGCAAGCTCCTGCTGATCCCCTGACTCCAAAAAATCAACACCGGCCCTGACAAGTAGTGACAAACATCTTGATCACCGCTTGAATAGCTTCAGATCAAGAGGAGCTTGGGCCGGTGACGTTGGACCTCGGAGCACGGGTGTGAGCGGAGACGGCGCCACCGCGCGGGCGGACGCCTGGACGGAGACCGCGCGCGGGGACGCGCCCGCGGTGCGGGCGCCGCATATCCCCGGCGTGATCGACCTGCTCACCGAGATGCTGGCCGACGGCCCGCCCAAGGAGATCCGCGCCCGCGTCCGTCTCCTGATCGGCCTGCTCCTGGAACCCGTCCGGCAGCGGCAGGCCCTCGCCGAGGCGGTCGAGGATCTCGGCGAGCATCCGGAGCTCGCGGCGCTGGCGATGCTGGGGCTGGGGCTGCCGTCGTCCCCGGGCGTCCCGCTGAAGGAGCATGTGGCCTGGCTGGACCGAGCGCTCATGACCGCGCACGCGATCGACGACCCGGCGTCGAGGGCTTCGGTGCTCGGCAAGGCGGCGATGGCGCTGACCATGATCGGCGACCCGCGCTGGGCCCGTCTCACCGAGCGCCTGGCGGCCCAGAGCGACGGCGCGCCAAGCCACCGCAGGGAGGTGGCCGCCTTCCAGTCGGCCGGGGAGGCGGCCTGCTACGCGGGCCGCCATGAGATGGCCGAGCGCCTGCTGACCGCCGCGCTGCGCCGCGCGGCCGAGGAGGGGGATGGAGGCTGGGCCCGGACGCGGCTCGCCTGCCGCAGGAGCCTCGCGCTGCTCGGCTACTGCCGGGGTTCGTGGGACGGGCTGGAGAAGGAGATCGCGTTCCTGCTGGACGAACTCAGCGAGATGCCCGGCCACCGCTTCGAGGTGGAGGCGCTGGCGGCCTGCCTCGTCCTCGCCCGCGGTGACCTGAAGGCGGCCACGGGCCCGCTGGCGGACCTGACCCGCCGGGCGCCCGCCGAGGGCGCCCACCCCATGCTGCCGCTGGTGACCGGCGCTTCGATCCGGCTGGCCATGGCCCAGGGCGACATCGAGACCGCCAACGCCGTCGCCTCCGCGGCGCTCGCCGCCTGGGAGGCGCGGGAGCTGCCGATGCTCTGCGTGCGCGCCCTGCCCGCGATGATCGAGGCGATGGTCGCGGGCGAGCGGATCGACGAGGCCGCCGCGCTGGTCTCCCGCCTCGACCGGGAGCTGTACGCGCTGGACGTCCCGCTCGCCCCGCCCGCCCTGCGGCACGCCCGCGGGTTCCTCGCGACCGGGTCGGGCGCGTCCGGCCACTTCCTGACCGCGGCCGCCGCCTACGACCTGCTGCTGTGCCCCTACGAGGCGGCCCAGGCCAGGGAGCGGGCCGCCGGCCACCTGTTCGCCCTCGGCGATCCCCGGGCCGCGGACACGCTCACCGCCGCCATGGCCGCCTACGCGGAGCTGGGCGCCCGCTGGGACCTCGACCGGACCACCCGTACGGCCCGCCTCCAGGGCCTGCCGTCACCCGCCCGGCACCGCACCGGCCCCCGGGGCTACGGCTCGGCGCTGTCGCCCAGGGAGGCGGAGGTGGCCGAGCTGGCCTCGACGGGGCTGACGAACAGGGAGATCGCCCGGGGGCTCTTCCTGGCGACCAAGACCGTGGACAAGCACCTCAGCGCCGCCCTGCGCAAACTGGGCCTGCACTCCCGCACCGCCCTGGCCCGCCACCTGGGCGGCACCCCGCCCCCCTGAACGGCGCGCGGGAAGGGTCAGGGCCAGCCCAGGAGGCGTGCGCCGAGCACCGCGGTCTCCAGGGTGAAGCGCTGGGTGGGCTCGTCCGGGGAGAAGCCGGTCAGGCGGCGGACGCGTTCCAGGCGGTAGGTGACGGCCCTGGCGCTGAGGCCGAGGCGGCGGGCGGCGGCGGTCTGGTTGCCCTGCGCGGCGAAGACCTCCTCCAGCGTCCTCAGCAGCGGCCCCGGCCCGCCCCGCGCCTCCCGCAGCGGGCTGAGCACGGTCGAGACCAGGTCCTCGATCGCCTCCCTGTCGCGCAGCAGGACGGGAAAGACGAGCAGGTCGGCCGCCTTGATCACCTGGGGGCGCAGGTCGAGCCGGTCGGCCAGGTCGATGGCGTTCGACGCCTCCCTGAACGAGGTGACCACCCCGCCGGGCCCGCGGTGCGGCCTGCCGATCCCCATCCGCCAGCCCGGCTCGAAGCCCGCCCTGACGTGATGGGCGAACTCGCCGGTGGCCGCGGCCAGCGTGCCGGGCGAGACGCAGACCAGCAGCCCGTCGTGCACGGCCACCAGGACGTTGTGCGAGCCGAACCTGGCGACCAGCTCGCGCTCGACCCGTCCCGCTCCACCTTCGGGCAGTCCCCGCGCCACGGCGACCACGTAGGACTCGGCCAGCCGCAGGCCGAAGTGCTCGGCTCGTTCGGCGAGCCGTTCGGAGCGGCCCTCCAGCAGGTCGTCGACGAAGTCCCGGCGGGCCTGCTCCTCTTCCCGCAGCGCGACCCGCTGGGCGCTCTCGTACCCGTCCATGAGCGCGCCGACGACCTTGCGCAAGGCGGCCAGCAGGTCGGCCGCCCCCAGGGACTCGGCCGACCGCAGCGCCTCCTCGACCATCTCTCGCAGGGGCACGCCCTGCTCGGCCGCGCGCGTTCCTGCCGCGCGGCAGCCGTCGAGTGCTCCCCTGCCGGGCTGCCGGCCGGTGGCGACCGCGTCGGCCAGGACGTGGAGGTGCCCGCCGAGCAGGTCGGCGGGCACCTGTGAGCCGTTCATCAGACTCCTACGTCACGCCTGTCGAAGGCCAGGACCGCGATGAGCGCGAGCACGGCGGTCGCCGCGGCCAGCACGAGATAGTCCCCCACGGGGAAACCCTGGCGCAACGGCTGGCCCTCCAGGAAGTAGTGGAACGGTGAGATCCACTTCAGCCAGGAGATGGCCGCCACGTTCCTTCCCATGGTCTCGACAATGTAGCCGCCGACGGCGATGACGCCCACGGCGGACATCCCCAGCGCCTTGCGCCCGGTCGCCGCGCCGACGGCCAGCGCGATCGTGCCGAAGGTGACGCCGAGCAGGAACACCCCGGTGTGCCCGGCCAGGATCCGGTCGGCGGGCACGTTCATGCCGGTGGCCGCCGACAGGCCCCAGACGACGAGGAAGGTGACGGCCGCGACGGCGAGCAGCCCGAGCAGGAGCGCGGCGAAGCGCTGCAGCACGAGCCGCCCGCGGTCGACGGGCAGGGTGAGGGTCAGCTCCAGGGTGCCCGCCTCCTCGGGCTGGGCGAGGGCCCGGTTGCCGAGGACCATCGCGCACACGACGAACAGCATCGGGCCGAAGAGCTGGTAGACCACGGTCTGCAGGTATCCGGCACCGGAGGCGAAGTCGTCCAGCCCGCCCATGAGGTCCTTGAGCGCGCCGGGGTACTTCGCGGTCGCCGTCTGGCTGTAGAGGGCGGGATCGGCGGAGATGCTGGGATAGATCGACAGGTAGAGCACGAAGAACGCGCTCATGCCGATCGTCCAGCCGATCAGCGACCTGCGCTGGTCACGCAGGCTCTTGGACACCAGCGCGGGCATGAGGCCCCTCCTCGTCGCCGTAGTAGGTCAGGAAGATCTCTTCGAGGTCGGGCTCGCCGCTGACCATGTGCACCACGGTGTGCCGGGCGGCGGCCTTGACCAGCGCGTCGGGCCGCCCGTCGATGGTGCACCGCAGGCTCGCCCCCTCGACCCGCAGGTCCCGCACACCCGGCAGGCGCTCGAAGTCCGCGCGCGGTACCGGCGCCTCGAAATGGAACTCCACCCGGCGCACCGCCTTCTCCCGCAGCGCCCCGACGTCCTCCACCGCCACCAGGCGCCCGCCGCGGACGATGCCGACCCGGTCGGCGACGTCCTCCACCTCGGCCAGCACATGCGAGGACATCAGCACGGTACGGCCGCCCGCCCGCACCTCCCGCACCATCGCCAGGAACTCCTGCTGCACCAGCGGATCGAGCCCGGAGGTCGGCTCGTCCAGGATCAGGAACTCGGGCTCGTGCATGAACGCCTGGATGAGCCCGACCTTCTGCCTGTTGCCCTTGGACAGCTTGCCCATGGCGGCCGACAGGTCGGCGTCGAGTCGTTCGGCCAGTCCCTCGATCCTGCTCCTGGCCACCCCGCCGCGTACTCTGGCCAGGAAATCCAGGTAGTCACGGGCCTTCTCCCTGCCCTCCAGGGCCAGTTCGCCCGGCAGGTAGCCGATTCTGGCCCGGACGGCCGCGTCGCGGGTGTCCGCGCCGAGCACCCGCGCCCGTCCCCTGGTCGGCCTGATCACATCCAGGAGCAGCCTGATCGTCGTCGTCTTTCCCGCACCGTTGGGACCGAGGTAGCCGAACACCTCGCCCGACCGGATGTCGAGGGTCAGGTCCTCAAGCCCCCGGCGCCTGCCGTAGAACTTGGTGAGCCCCTCGGCCTGTACCACTGCTGTCATGGCCGGAATCGTCGCGCGGGCGGGCCGTCCCGTCACGGTCCCGGCCCGGCATGCCCGGCGCTCGTTCGTTTCCCGAACCCGGAAACATTGAAAATCCGGAGTTTCGATTTATTGGGTAGGGTGCTGATATGAACCTGCTGCTGGCCGCAGTCCTCGCGGCGACCTCAGTGACCAACCCCCAGCTCAAGGACGCCGAAGCCGTCCTCGCCTACCTCAAGGCCCACCCCGGCGACATCGCCCTGGTCAGCGAGGGCATCAGGCACAACGCGGGCCGGTCGACCCCCTTCGCCTCCGCCGCCAAGATCATTCACCTGGCCGCCTACGCCGACGCGGTCCGCAAGGGCACCGTCAAGCCCGGCGAGAAGGTCAAGGTCGCCCGCTGGAACGCCTACCACCTGCCCGGCACCGACGGCGGCGCGCACGAGGCCGCGCTCAAGCGGCTCAAGCCCGGCGACACCGTGACCCTCGACCAGGTCGTCTCGGCGATGATCGAGGAGAGCGACAACGCCGCACCCGACCTGCTGCGCGACCGCCTCGGCGCCAAGACGCTGGACCGGATCGCCAAGACCGCGCTCACATCGCTCAACGGCGAGATCCTCAAGCGCTTCGGCGGCTGCGCGCAGGACGCCGAAGCCTGCCTGAAGGCGTACGTCGCGGCGGGCAAGCCGGTCACCGTCACCCTGCCCGGCTACGACGAGCAGGCCGACTGGTCGGCCACCGTGAACAAGGTCAAGCCCAGCGTCCTGCGGGGCGTTCTGAGCCGCCTCGCCAAGGACCCGGTGGCGAAGAAGCATCTGGAATGGCCGATGCGCCAGCCCGGCGCCGACCCGGACACGCTGGTCATCGGCACCAAGGGCGGCGCACTGCCGGGCGTCATCACCGAGACCATGTACACGATCCAGCCGGGCGGCAAGCCGAAGGTGACCGTCTTCGCCATGCGCGGGCTGCCCGCCGACACGTGGGCATCGGGCGTGCGGAGTTATGCTCATCAGCAGTTCATCGTGCGGATGGCGACCGACCCCGCCTTCATGAAGAGGGTGCGGGCCGCCGTGAAGTGAGGCTCCACTGACAAGTGTCGAGGATCGGCTCAGGGATCTAGAGGCCCGGGTCGCCGCCCTGGAAGGCGGCACGGCCGCGCAGGAGGCGGCACCGGCCGTCGACGACTCAGGTGTGATCGGCTACGGCGGCGAGGCCAGACTGGGCGGCAACCAGTGGTCCTGGAAGGTGATCAGGAGTCCCGGATGGCTGCTGGAGCAGCCGGCCGCGCCCATCGCCGCGGTGCTCGCGGCGGCCGGCCATCCGGCGCGCTTCGAGATCCTGCGCCTCCTGGTCGTCGAACCCCGGCCCATCGCCGAACTGCAGGCCGAGCTGAGCCTGGCCTCACCCGGCCAGCTCTACCACCACCTGAAGACGCTCTCCTCGGCCGGGCTGGTCGTGCAGCCCGAGCGGGGCGTCTACGCGGTGCCGCCGAACGCGATCTTCCCGGTGCTGGCGCTGGCCGCCGCCGCCACCGACGTCGCTCACCAGTCCTGAGACAGCCCCGACATCCTGCGGAGATACTCGTCCTCGTCGATCTCGCCCGCCGCGTAACGGCGCCGCAGGATCTCCTTGGGGTCGTCGCGCACCTGGGCGGGCCGGGCGCCCGGCTTGGGCCGCGACCTGAGCAGCATCAGCGCGAGCACCAGGAGGACGACCAGGGCCACCAGGAAGAGGATCACTATCAGCCTGCCCATGTCTGTGCCTCCCACGGATACTGAGCCCGATGATACGGCCACCCGTGAGATCGTGGCGCTTGTGGAGACGGCGTTCGTGCTCGGAGGCGGCGGAGTGCTCGGTGCGCACGAGGTGGGCATGCTCAGAGCGCTCGACGAGGCGGGCATCCGGCCCGACCTGGTGCTGGGCACCTCGGTGGGCGCGCTCAACGGCGTGCTGCTGGCCGCCGAGCCCGGCGAGGCGGTCAAGACGCTGACCTCGCTGTGGCGCTCCGACGTCGTCCGTACCGCTTTCGCCGGGTCGTGGGTGACCCGCGTGTCGACCTTCGCCAGGACCGGCACGCACCTGCATCCGATCGGCCCGCTGCGCGCGCTGCTGGCCGAGACGGTCCCGGTGGGGACGATCGAGGAGCTGGCGGTGCCGTTCCAGTGCGTGGCCGCCTGTGTGGAGCGGGCCAGCGCGCACTGGTTCACCGAGGGGCCGGTGGTCGACGCGGTGCTGGCCTCGTGCGCGGTGCCGGGGCTGCTGCCGCCGGTGCGGGTGGGCGGCGAGCACTTCTTCGACGGCGGGCTGGTGCACAGCATTCCGGTCGGGCGGGCCGTACACCTCGGGGCCTCCCGGGTCTTCGTCCTGCATGTGGGGCGGATCGAGCGGCCGCTGACCGCGCCGCGCCGGCCGTGGGAGGTGGGCATGGTGGCGTTCGAGATCGCGCGGCGGCACCGGTTCGCCGAGGAGATGGCGGCACTGCCGGACGGCGTCGAGGTGCACGTCCTGCCCGCGGGCGCGGACGGGCCGCTGCAGCGGGACCTGTCGCAGATCTCCCGGTACATCGAACGCGCCTACGAGGCGTCGTCCCGGTATTTGGCAACGCGTACCTGACATGTTCCGATGAAAGCGTGCTTCCCCCTCGTATCCTCCGGCGCCTGATCCTCGCTCCCCTGGTCATCGTGCTGACCGTGTTCGTGATCGTGACGCTGCCGGTCTGGCTGGTGGTGGTCGCGGCGGCCTCGCTGCGCCTGCCCGCGCCACAGCGCCGGGGGACGCGGCTGGTCTGGTTCGCGGTCGCCTGGCTGATCCTGGAGTGCGGCCTGCTGGTGGCCTGCCTGGGCTTATGGGTGGCCAGCGGCTTCGGCGGCCGTCTACACCGCGACGTGCACCAGGAGCGCCACTACCAGTTGATCACATGGTTCCTGTCCAAGGTGTACGGCGCCGCGACCCGCCTGTTCCGCCTCAGCGTCGACATCCGCGAGCCGCCGCCGACCGCCGAGGAGACCGCCGCCCGCCTGGCCCACCCGGTGATCGTGCTGTCCAGGCACGCCGGCCCCGGCGACTCCTTCCTACTGGTCCACCACCTGCTCACGCTGTACGGCCGCCGCCCGCGCATCGTGATGAAGGCCGCCCTCCAGTTCGACCCCTCGCTCGACGTGGTGATCAACCGCCTGCCCAACGCGTTCGTCCCGCGCCGGACCGGGGAGGGCCGGGTGATCGAGGAGATCAGGCGCCTGGCCGCGACCATGGACCACGACGACGCCCTGGTGATCTTCCCCGAGGGCGGCAACTTCACCCCGCGCCGCCGCAGGCTGGCGATCCGCCGCCTGGAGGAGAAGGGCCTGCGGGCGGAGGCCGAGCGGGCCAGGGGGATGGACCACCTGCTGCCGCCCCGCCCCGGCGGCGCGATCGCCGCGATCGAGGCCTGCCCCGCCGCCGACGTGATCTTCGTCGCGCACACCGGCCTGGACGACCTGATCACCATCGGCGACGTGTGGCGCAAGCTGCCGGTCAGGGCGCGCATCACGGCCCAGTGGTGGCGGGTGCCCGCCCAGGAGATCCCCGAGGGCCGCGAGGCGCGCATCCGCTGGCTCTACGACCAGTGGGAGCTGATCGACGCCTGGATCGACGAGCAGCGCGCGGCGCGGACGCCCTGACTCACCCGGCCCCCGGCGCGAGCGGCGGCAGTCCGGCGGGCGGGCCGTGCTCGATGAGCCGGAGCAGGGCGCCGGTGTCCAGGTGGTCGGCCACCAGGTCGCCGAGCGCGTCCAGACGGCGCTCCCGGAGCGCGGCGAACGACACGTCCGGGGCCGGGGTGAAGTCGCGCCCCGCCCGCGCCGCCACGTCCACGAGGAAGGCGCGGCGGAAGCCGTCGTTCTCCAGCGCGCCGTGCCAGGTCGTGCCCCACACGTTGGCCACCCGGCAACCGTCCAGGAACGGTTCGCCGCCGGTGACCGTGGCGCGGCCGTGGTGGATCTCGTAGGCGCTGACCGGCTGGCCGTAGGCGGTGCCGTACGGTCTGCCCAGGGTCTTGTCCTCGGCGAACTCGACGCTGACCGGCAGTAGCCCGAGGCCCTCGACCAGCCCGGCGCCCGACTCCACCCGGTCGAGGATGCGCTCGCCGAGCATCTGGAAGCCGCCGCAGACGCCCAGCGTCGGCCCGGTCCGCTCGCGCAGTGCCGCAGCGAGCCCGGTCGAGCGCAGCCAGGCCAGGTCTGCGACGGTGGCCCGGGAGCCGGGGAGCACCACCAGGTCGGCGTCATCGAGGTCGGCGGGCGAGGTGACGAAGCGGACGACCACCCCCGGTTCGGCCGTCAGGGCATCGAGGTCGGTGAAGTTGGAGATGCGCGGGAGGCGGACCACGGCGACCCTGAGGCTCTGCCTGCCGTACGGCTCGTGCGTGGGGGTGACGCGGTTGTCCAGGGCCAGGGAGTCCTCGACGTCGAGCCAGAGGCCGTTCAGGTAGGGCAGGACGCCGTACACCTCGCGGCCGGTCAGGGCCTTGATCATGTCGAGGCCGGGGGCGAGCAGCTCGGCGGCGCCGCGGAACTTGTTGATCACGAAGCCGGAGACGAGCGCCTGGTCGGCGGCGTCGAGCAGGCCGACCGTGCCGTAGAGGGCGGCGAACACACCGCCCCGGTCGATGTCGCCCACCACGATCACCGGCAGGCCGACAGCGCGGGCCAGGCCCATGTTGGCGATGTCGCCCCGCCTGAGGTTGATCTCGGCGGGGCTGCCCGCGCCCTCGCAGATCACCACGTCGTAGGCCTTGCGCAGCCGCTCCAGTGACTCCAGGGCGGACTGCCTGAGCAGGTCCTTGAGCGCGCCGTACTCCATCGCGTCGACGTCGGCGACCGGCTTGCCCATCAGGACCACCTGGCTGCGACGGTCGCTGCCCGGTTTGAGGAGGATCGGGTTCATGTCGGCGACCGGGTCCAGCCCGGCTGCCTGCGCCTGCATGGCCTGCGCCCGGCCGATCTCGGCGCCGTCCGCGGTGACGAAGGAGTTCAGCGACATGTTCTGCGCCTTGTAGGGGGCCACGCTGACCCCCTGCCTGGCCAGCCACCGGCAGATTCCCGCGGTGACGACGCTCTTACCGGCGTCGGAGGTGGTCCCAGCGACCAGGAGTGCGCCCTTCATTCGGTACATCCTTCCGCATCACCCCCATTTACGAAGTGTGTGAGATCTGCCACTCTGTCTAGAACATTCCACTAGAATAGTCTTCTAGAAAAAGGATGGACATGGTCGATACCCGCGCCACGGCACGTCGCATGTTCGGAACGCCACCCCCTGGCGGGATCAGCGCCGACTCCCGCGCCCCCTACGGCTGGGCTCCGCTCGTCGTGCTGTTCATCGTCGGCCTCGTCGACCGGATCGAGTTCAACCTGCTGTCCGGTGTCCTCCCGCTCATCCAGAAGGAATGGGGTTTCTCCGACACCGCCGCGGGCTCCATCCCCACCGCCGCGGCCCTGGCCGCCGTGCTCGTGTCGCTGCCCGCCGGATACCTGGCCGACCGGCGCGACCGCACCCGCATCCTGGCCTTCGTCGTGATGCTCTGGGCCGTCGCCACGCTCGGCTCGGGCCTCGCCACCGGCTTCGCCATGTTCTACGCGATGCGCGTCTTCCTCGCCGCCGCCGAGAACATCGACAACCCCGCCTCCAGCAGCCTTCTCGCCGACTACTACCCGCCCTCCAGCCGCGCCAAGGTGTACGGCCTGACCCGCCTCACCACCTACCTCGGCGGCATCGGCGTCCTCATCGCCGGCGTGCTCGGCCAGGCGTTCGGCTGGCGCACCACATTCCTGATCATGGTCGTGCCCGGCCTGGTCACCGCCTACCTCTGCTGGCGCCTGCGCGAGCCCGCCCGCGGCCACCTCGACCGGCTCATCGCGGGCGGCTCGGCGGCCGAGACCGAAGCCGCCCCCAAGCAGCCGTTCTGGCCCCAGCTCGGCCGGGTGATGAAGATCCCCACCCTGGTCACCGTCTGCCTCGGCCTCGGCCTGCTCACCCTCGGCCTGGCCGGCATCTTCTTCTGGCTGCCCTCGCTCATGGTGCGCAGCTTCGGCGTCGGCACCGCCGCCGCCGGCTCGGTCAGCGGCCTGATCACCATCACCGGCCCGCTGCTCGGCACCCTGATCGGGTCCTGGCTCGGCAGCCGATGGCACGGCAGGATCAAGGGTGGCCGGCTGCTCGCCGGAGGCGGCGGCATCACCCTCGGCGCGGCCGTCCTGGCCGGCGCGCTCAGCATGAACTCCCTGATCGGCCTCGGCGTCTTCACCCTGATCGCCTGCACGCTGATGGCGATCGCCATCCCGAACATGACCGCCTGCCTGGCCGACGTCGTCGGCGCCGACTCCCGAGGGGTCGGCTTCGCCGTCCTGCAACTGTTCACCACGCTGGGCGGCGCGTTCGGCTCACTGATCGTGGGCGTCGCCTCCGACCGCATGGGCTCACTCACCACCGGCATGTACGTGCTGATCCCGGCCATGGTGCTCGGCGGCCTGATCACCCTCGCGGCCCGCGGCTCCTTCGAGCGCGACGCCCAGAAGGTGCTCGACGCGGCCCGATCCTGATCAGCCCCGCCCCCGCCGCGCGGCGGCGAGCCCCCAGGCGGCCAACACGGACACCCCGGCCGCCGCCAGGCTCACCACCCGCGCCAGCCGTACCGACCGCCTGATGTCGCGCACCCCCGGCCCCGGCCCGTCGCCCATCTCCGGCCGGTGCTCGACCCGGCTGCCGTACACGTTGACACCGCCCAGCGTCAGGTCCAGCGCCCCGGCGAAGGCCGCCTCGCAGCGGCCCGCGTTGGGGCTCGGATGCCGGTGCCCGTCCCTTCCGAGTACGGCCAGCGCCCTGCCTGGCGCCCCGCCCACCACCGGCGCGGCCACCACCGTCAGCAGCCCCGTCACCCGCGCGGGCACGTAGTTGGCCACGTCGTCGAGCCTGGCCGCCGCCCAGCCGAACCGCTCGTAGCGCGGCGAGCGATGGCCGATCATCGCGTCCAGCGTGTTGACCGCCCGGTACGCCAGCAGCCCCGGCACCCCCGCCACCGCCCCCCACAGCAGCGGGGCCACCACCGCGTCCGAGGTGTTCTCCGCGATCGACTCGACCGTGGCCCGCGCCAGCTCCGGCGCCTCCAGCCCGCCCGGATCCCGCCCGCACAGGTGCGGCAGCCTCCGGCGCGCCGCGCGCAGGTCCCCGCGCTCCAGCGCGCCCGCCATGTACGCGCCCTCGCGGGCCAGCGTCGTACCGCCCAGCACCGCCCAGGTGGCGACGGCGGTCAGACCGGTCCTCAGCAGCGGACTCCGCACCCGTGAGGCCACGACGCCGAGGCCGGTGGCCGCACCCACGCAGAGGGCGACGTGGGCGGCGCCACGGGCTCTGGCGTCGCCGTACGACCGCTTCTCCAGAGCGTGCGCGGCCGTGCCGAACAGCGCGACCGGATGGCCGCGACGCGGATCGGCCAGCGCAGCGTCGAGCAGAACCCCCGCAGCGATGCCAACCGGACGGGACAGATCAGACGAGATGGGCATAGAGCTCATCTTCGTGGGTGTCGAGCCATGCCGCCGCCCGGCGGATCCGCTCACCCGCCCCCTCCGCCCACATCCGGCCCCAGCCACCACCCTCACCCGCGCGAGCGCGCATCAACTCATACGACTGCCCGAACCGCAGCCGCGCCAGGCCGATCAGACGCCGCCGCTGCCCCGCCGTGGCACCGTACGCATCACAGAACACCCGCAACCTGGCCCCCGCGTCCAGCGGACGCTGCAACGGATCCCGATCCACAGGATCCGCGATCGGCGCCCAATGGCGGATCGTGGTCACGATGTCGAACAGCCTCGTCGTCGGCCGAGCCAGATCAAAATCGATCAGCGCGTACGGCCTGCCCCGCCGGAACACCACGTTGTCCGGGGTCAGGTCGCAGTGCCCGATCACCTCGGCGGGGGCGTCGTCGTTGGAGCCGCCCTCCCAGCCGTTCCTGGTGAGCGGGAAGCCCGCGGTGGCGTCGTGGAAGCGGCGCAGCAGCGCCCCCAAGTCGGCCAGCGCCTCATCGCTCACCGCCGCCCTGGACAGGCCCGTCGTCCCCTCGACGTAGGTCAGCACCTCGCGACCGTGCTCGTCCACGCCGAGCACCCGCGGGGCGCCCTCGAAACCGGCCTTCCGCAGATGGCGCAGCAGGGCGTGCACGGCGGGGGCCGACGGGCTCCTGGGTCTTCGAACGGTGTCACCGACCCGCACCACTCCGTCGGTCACGTCCCCACCCCGCAACGGAGCCTCGCGCAGGAGCATCGCGACCATGGCAGGAGAGCATAGACCGCCCCTCCCCTTCCCCGCCCACCATTTCCCCCACCTAACCCGCCATTCCACTTCCTCCTCCCCCACACCAGCCCGCACCTCACACGGCCCGCACCTCACACGGCCCGCACCTCACCCAGGGCTCGGTGCGACAAGACATGCGAGACGCGCCCGAGCGCCGTGCACGCGCCATTCCTGCGGTCTCCATGTCATGGCCGCGATCTCTGTGTCGCGGCCGGTGGTCACCGGTTCAGGGGCCTAGCGTGGGATGTCATGCCGATCATGCTGGCCCTCGCCGCATTCCTGATGACCCTGCTGGGCGGCCTGGTCGCCGACAGGGTGCGCGGCCGGCGCCACCTGGTCCTCGGCGCCGCCGCCGGCGTCATGCTCGGCGTCGTCGCCTTCGAACTCATCCCCGAATCCCTCGAACTCTCCCCGCTGTCCCTGCACGGCGTACCCGTCCCGATGCTCATGTTCGCCATCGGCTTCCTCGGCATCCACATCGTCGAACGCGCCATCGCCATGCACGACGCCCACGAAGGCGACTACGCCGCCCACCGGCACAGCCACGCCGGCGTCGGCCTCACCGCAGCCTTCGCACTCATCTTCCACAGCTTCCTCGACGGCGCCGCGATCGGCGCCGCCTTCCAGGCCGACGAGGCCATCGGCATCACCGTCGCCATCGCGGTGGTCGCCCACGACTTCACCGACGGCTTCAACACCTTCACCCTCACCACCCTGTACGGCAACGCCCGCCGCCGCGCCCTCACCCTCCTGACCCTCGACGCCCTCGCCCCCATCGCCGGCGCCACCCTCACCTCCCTGCTGTACATCCCCCACCCGATCCTCTCCCTCTACCTGGGGATGTTCGCCGGATTCCTCCTCTACCTCGCCACCTCCGACATCCTCCCGGAGGCCCACACCCACCACGACTCGGGCCCGCTTACCGTGGCCGCCACGGTCGCAGGCACACTGGTGATGTGGCTGGTGATCGGCCTCGCATCCTGACACGCGGGTAATCGAGTACATGCCACGCTCCTGGATCATGCACAATTGGTCCGGAGCGCCCTTAGCTCAGCTGGATAGAGCATCGGACTTCTAATCCGACGGTCGCAGGTTCGAATCCTGCAGGGCGCGCTTTGATCATGGCGTTGACCTGCGGAAATGCGTGCCGCTTCAGCGGTACGGAACATAGTTCTAGCCGATCGGTGCTCGCGCGGTGCTCGCCCGTACCAACCCCGTACACGCCATGATCACCACGCTATCCAGCGCGTTGCCCACCGGGGCTGCGCCAAGACGAACAGCCCCGTTCCGCCGCGAATCCGGCGAGACGAGGCCGTTCTCCCACCCCGGTCAGGCTCTCCCACTTCGGTTAGGCGCGGAGATTGCGGCTGCCGAAAATTGCATCCATGCAGTTCAAGCGGCATGTGAGTTTTCGTGGAGGATGCCGCCGAGCCGGTCTCGTCGGCGTATGTTCAGGTCGTCGATTCGCTTCGGATCGGTGATCGGATCTGGGACGGTACGCAGCGGGGCCGCTTGGGCCAGGGCCTGATGGGCTCGGTGCTCATTGTAGAACCGTTCGTACTCTCGCAGGGCGTGACGCAGGTGGCGTTCGTTCCACAGCAGGCAGCGGTCCAGCAGCTCACGGCGGCACGACTGCACCCACCGCTCCATGACCGAGTTCATCCGCGGCATCCGGATACCGGCGAGCACGATCTGGATACCTGCGTCGGCCAGGATCTCATCCATGAGGGCCGGAAACTTCGCATCCCGGTCTCGGATCAGGTAGCGCGTCCGGCAGCCCGCATCCTCC